>CALWXI010000062.1 GCA_944385455.1 uncultured Oscillospiraceae bacterium
GGAAGGGGATCTCGGGGAATCGGCTGTGGAGCCGGACGCCGTCCTGCCAGCAGTCTCCCAGGTGGAGGATCATCTGGGGAGCGGCCTCGTCCACCGCCCGCTCCATGTTGGCGAGGATCCCGTGGGAATCGGAGAGGATCAAAAGCTTCATGGCTGGCCTCCTGGCTTTGAGATAGGCCCACTATACCGCAATTTCCCGGCAAAGGCAACCGGCGGCGGGATTTTCGAAAAAAGACTTGACAGATGCTGCGGCGGCTGGTATGATACAGATGTGGTTAGTTAAAACTAACTAGCGATCGGGCAAGCCTGAATCACCGGAGGGAGCGGTTCCGTTTTGATCCTCGCGGAGCCGCTCCGCCGGACTAGGCCGGCCCGCCCCGGCGTCGGGGCATTCTGTGAGATTTGTGTGGCAGGGACCCGCGGAAGGCAGCCGCGGGTCCCTGCGCGTTTCCGTCAGGGGATTTGACAGACGGGGGCGCATCTGGTATGCTGGAACTTCAGAGAGGGGAGGGGCGCATGGACGGCCATTTCGGATTTCTCAATGTGGGCTTTTTCACCAAGGCAGAGGTGTTTCCCGGAAGCATCGGCACCTTCCGCTACCGCTTCCAGCGTACCGGCTGGACGGACAAGCCGGATTCCACCATCCAGGCCTGGGTCTATGAGAACGTGTGCTTCGAGCTGGCGCGGCAGGTGGAGACGATAACGGTGCCCTGGACGGAGGAGGGGGTGGAGACCCTGCGGGACTGGCTGGAGGAAAGATTGGCGGAGCGGGGCGCGGAGCCCTATCGCATTCCGTATCCCCCTGTGGCTCCGGAGCACTGAAAAACAAGGCGCGGCCCCCGCAGGGGGCCGCGCCTTTGCGCTCACTGAGCGTCGATGCGCTCTTTCAGTTCCGTGAGATAGATCCACCGCTCCGTCTTTTCCTCCAGCTGCTGCTCCAGCTCCGTCTGCTGGGCCTGGAGCTCCTGGAGGCGGACATAGTCGCTGCCGCAGCGGCCCTGCTCCTCCGTGCAGGCGGCGATCCGGGCTTCCAGGTCCGCCAGCACCTGGTCGATGGAGTCAAACTCCATCTGCTCCTTGTAGGAGAACTTCAGCTTCCGCTCCCGGGGGCGCTCCGCCGGACGGGACGTCCTTTCCGCCCGGGCCGGGGCCTCCTCCGTCCGCCGCTTTTCCTGCCAGTCCGTCCAGTTGCCGGTGTAGCGCAGCACCTGGCCGTCTCCCCGGACCTCCAGAATGGACTCGGCCATCCGGTCCAGAAAGAAGCGGTCGTGGGAGACGGTGAGGATGGGGCCGGGGAAGCTCTGGAGGTAGTCCTCCAGGATGGAGAGGGTCATGATGTCCAGGTCGTTGGTGGGCTCGTCCAGCAGCAGTACGTTGGGGGCCGCCATCAATACGGAGAGAAGGTACAGCCGCCGCCGCTCCCCGCCGGAGAGCCGCCCGATGGGCACCGACTGCAGGTCTCCGGGGAAGAGGAACCGCTCCATCATCTGGTTGGCGGAGAAGGTGCCCTCGTCGGTCCTTACCTCGTCGGCAATGTCGTGGATGAAGTCGTAGACCCGCTGATTGAGATCCAGCTCCCGGCCCTCCTGGGAGAAATGGCCGATCCTCACCGTGGCGCCGATCTCCACGCTGCCGCTGTCCGGGGCCAGCTCTCCCGCCGTCAGGCGCAGCAGGGTGGACTTGCCCGCGCCGTTGTGCCCCACGATGCCGATGCGGTCCCCGCGCAGGAGATGGCAGGAGAAGTCGGAGATCACCGGCCGTCCTGCGTAGGATTTGGTGACGTGATCCAGCTGGATGATCTTCCTGCCCAGGCGGCTGGAGGCGGCGGAGAGCTGGACGGTGTCGTCCGTCTCCGGGGCGTCCTGGTTCAACAGGGCCTCGTAGCGCTCCACCCGCTCCCGGGACTTGGTGGTCCGGGCCCGGCAGCCCCGCATGATCCACTCCCGCTCCACCCGGAGGATGGACTGGCGCTTGCGCTCGCTGGCCTCGGCCATCTCCGCCCGCTGGGCCTTGAGCTCCAGATACTTGGAGTAGTTGGCCTCGTAGTGGTAGAGCCTGCCCCGGCTCAGCTCCGTGATATGGTTCACCACCCGCTCCAGGAAGTAGCGGTCGTGAGTCACCATCACCAGTCCGCCCCGGAACCGGCGCAGCCAGTCCTCCAGCCAGGCCACCATCTCGCTGTCCAGGTGGTTGGTGGGCTCGTCCAGGATCAGCACGTCCGCCGGGTGGATCAGCGATGCCGCCAGGGCTACCCGCTTGCGCTGTCCGCCGGAGAGGGTGCCCACCTTCTGCTCAAAATCAGTGAGGCCCAGACGAGTGAGCATGGCTTTGGCCTCGTATTCGTTCAGCGCCCGGAATTCGGCGGGAAAGTGGAGAAAGACCTGCTGGAGCACCGTGGCCTCCTCGTCCATGGACGGGTTCTGGGCCAGGATGCTGACCTGCACGTTGGGGTCCCGGGAGACGGTGCCCGCGTCCGGCTCGACGAGACCCGCCAGGACCTTTAAAAAGGTGGATTTGCCGGTGCCGTTGATGCCGATGATGCCGGTTTTGTCCCCTTCGTTCAAATAGAAATTCACATCGCTGAGCAGCTGACGGCTGCCGAAATTGATGGATAGATGCTCCGCGGATAACAGCATAGCGGCCTCCTTGTTTCAATTCAGACTATTTTACCACGTTCCCGGCGGTTTGCCTAGTCAAACGGCGGCAAATGTGGTAAGGTGTTTGGGAAACGAAGGGAGGGCGCGGCATGGAGGTACTGAAGGTCACGATCCTGCCGGAGGATGACGGCGCCACGGTGCGCCACATCCTGCGGGCAAAGCTGCACTTTTCCGCCCGGGCCGTCTCCCGGCTCACCCGGGCGGAGCGGGGGATCCTGGTGAACGGACAGCGTGCCCGCACCACGGATGTTCTGCGAGCCGGGGATGTGCTGGCGGTGGAGTCCGGGGACCACCGGCCGCCCCGGGTGGAGGTGCGTCCGGGGCCGTGGCCGCTGCCGGTGGTGTGGGAGGACGGGCACCTGCTGGTGGTGAACAAGCCCGCGGGGATGACGGCCCACGCTTCCAATTTCCTGCCGGATACCCCCACCGTGGCGGGCGCCTTGGCCTGGACCCGGGGGACCGATTTCGTGTTCCACTCGGTCAACCGGCTGGACAAGGGTACCACAGGGCTGATGGTGGTGGCCAAAAGCGGCTACGTCCACGATCTGCTGCGCCGGGCGCTGCACACGCCCCGGTTCTATCGGGAGTACCGGGGGATCTGCGTGGGCTGTCCGGAGCCGGAGGCAGGGACCATCGACGCCCCCATCGGCCGGGACCCGGATTCCGTGGTGGGGCGGATGGTGCGGCCGGACGGCGCGCCGGCGCTGACGGAGTACCGGGTGCTGCGGCGGGGGAACGGACGGGCAGTGGTGCAGCTGGTGCCGCGGACAGGGCGGACCCACCAGCTGCGGGTGCACATGGCGTATCTTGGGTGCCCCCTGGTGGGAGACTGGCTGTACGGAGAGGAGGAGCCGGAGGTCATCGCCCGCCCGGCGCTCCACGCCTGCCGGCTGGAGCTGGTCCATCCGGTCACCGGGGAGCTGCTGGAACTGGAGGCCCCGCTGCCGGAAGACATGGCGGCGCTGCTGTGAAGAAACGAAGGGGCGTTCCGGGCGGAGATAAAAAAGCACCGGAGCAAGGCGGACCTTGCTCCGGTGTGGCGCAGAAGGAGGGATTTGAACCCTCGCGCCGGTTTTATCCAGCCTACTCCCTTAGCAGGGGAGCCCCTTCGGCCTCTTGGGTACTTCTGCAAAT
>CALWXI010000063.1 GCA_944385455.1 uncultured Oscillospiraceae bacterium
CAGTCCGGCCCGGCGGCGCGGGTGATCTCCGCCGCTGACGCCGCTGCGGCGTCGGTGAGGAAGGCGATCACCGCTTCCCGGGGGCTGGGGGGAGCCGCCTGGGCGGGCCGCAGAGGCAGCGTCAGCATGGTGCGGTCCGGGCCGAAGCTCTCCACGATCTCCGGAGCCTGCCAGCCCTGGGCCTGCCAGACTGCCCGAATGCCGGAAAGACCGCCGCCGGCGGCGCCGATGAGGCGGAACAGACGAATCAGCGCGGCGTTCCGGGGATCCGACACGCCGCCGGCCAGCACCTCCCGGGGGTCCACCCGGAAAGCGCCGGGATTGGCGATGCGGATCTGATTGGGCAGCTTCTGGATCACCAGGCCCCGGCGGTCGTAGTAGTCCGCGTGGGTCAGGGCGTTCACCAGGGCCTCCCGCACCGCCCGACGCACCGGGGCCTCCTCTCCGCCGGGGAGATCCCGGACGATACGGCCGTAGGCCCGGAAGTAGAAGGTGAGGAGGTTGGCGTTCCAGTCTCCGGAGCCGGACAGGAGCCGCACGCCGCCCGGGACGCCGGATTCCTGATAGTCCAGGGAATACCCGGGAAATTCCCGCTGGATCTCCTCTTCCCGGCCCAGCAGCAGAAGGCCCGCCGCGGTGGGGTGCAGCTGTCCCCGGCTGTCCCGGGCCATGGCTCCGGCACGGTGGAGGAAGGCGGAATTGTCCAGCACTTCCGGCTCCCCGCTCCCATGGCGCCGCCGGGCCAGCTGGCGGTACTGTTCCACGCTCTCAGGGTAAAAGGCCGCTTCCGTCAGCCGGGGCAGCAGCCGGGTGTCCAGGGTGAGATCCGTCTGGTCCCGGAGCATGCTTCGCACCTCCTCGGCGGTACAGCGGTAATCTCCCTCGCCGCTGCGGCGGTAGGTGCCGGAGAAAAGATCATGGCCGATGAATACCGGCCGGTCGTGACGGTCCGCCCGGGGCACCTGGATGGCCACGATGCGGTTGCCGCCGCTTTCCACCACCTGCACGTCCTGATGGCTGAGAATGTTGACGCTGACGGTGCCCGGGGCGCTGAGGGTGTTCCAGAAGTCCGCGGCCAGCTGATCGGGGTCCGGCAGGGGAACGGAGGTAAAGGCCTTGTCCGGCCCTTCCACCACGCCCAGCAGAATGATGCCGCCGAAGGTGTTGGCGAAGGCGGAGTAGGTCTCCCAGATGCTGCGGGGCAGTCCGCCCTGGGCCCGCTTGGCCTCCAGCCGGTTGTTTTCCCGGTATTTTCCCAGGTGGTCCCAGTCCAGCATGTCTGCCGCCTCCTCAAGCTTGAGATACGATCAGTATATCATGTTTCCGGCGGGAAGAGAAGGGCGCAGAAAAGGTCCCGCCGGCGTACTGCCGGCGGGACCTGGGATCCGGTTGCTGCAAAGAATCAGGCGTACGGCCTCTCCGGTCACCGATGACCGCCGAAGCGGAGGAAATTCCGGATGACGCCTGCGAACGCGGAAGCGGAAAGCTCCTTCATTCTGCCGCCTCCGTTCAACGGACGCCGCCGAAGCGGACGTAGTTGCGGATGACGTAGGCAAACACGGTGTTGTTCAGGTTCTTCATGATTGCGCGCTCCTTTCCTCGTTAGCGGACGCCGCCGAAGCGGACATAGTTGCGGATGACATTCTCAAACACAGTTTCATGCAGGTTTTTCATGGAAAAAACTCCTTTCATATGGCGGCCGGCCTTTGAGGCGGCCGCGGACGACGGGCGGCTGAGGGCGGGCACAGGACCGGCGCTCACAGCAGCGTGCCCAGTTTCAAACGGTTCCGGATCCGGCAACCCATGCTGGCCAGGGCTGCGCTGGCGTAGCTTGCGTAAGGGGAGCAGGAATGCTTCTTCTCGTATACCAGGCGATTGGGGATCCAGTCCATCATGTGTAACCACTCCTTCTTGATCGGGATCCTCTGTTGAGGTCTTCACGGAGGAGGAGGCCGTTCCCCCTTCCGTGCCTTTATCATAGGGCAGGGGAGGCGGAAAGTCAAAACGTTAAAACCGATGGGGCGCATTGCCAAAATTAATGAACGAATGCGGTGCAAAAAGTACGGAAAAACCGCTCGTATGATCGCGTAAACGAATACATACGAGCGGTTTTGTGCGTTTTGTCAAACGTCCTCCCGGGTCAGGGAACGGACGATGCGGGCGGTCATGCCCCAGATTGCGCGGTTCTCCCAGTGCCACACCGGTATCTCGATCCGGCCCCGCGCCCAGGGGTAAGCGGGGGTGATGCCCACGGAGGCATAAGGGAAATCCTCCGGCACCTGGGGGATGAGATCGTAGCTGTATACCTGCGGCGGCGTTTGGCGGAAAAAGTCCAAAGGGGCGGTGAAGGTGTCCGCCACCTCCGCCGGAGAGGGGCGCAGGCAGGCCATGCCCGCCGCCGATACCAGGCCCAGCACCGGGCGGAGCAGAAAGCCCCGCTGGCTGCAGAGAAAGTCCGGCCGGCCCAGCAGGGTGACGCTGGATGGGGGGATGGACAGCTCCTCCTCCGTCTCCCGAAGGGCGCAGGCGGCGTCGTTTTCCCCCGCTTCCATCCGGCCGCCGGGGAAACACACCTCGCCACCCTGGCGGACCTGCGCCGCCCGGACCTCGAAAAGCAGATGCAGACCGTCGGGGCGCTCCACCAGGGGGCAGAGGACGGCATAGCTGGCCGATGCCCCAAGAAGGCCCGGATCCCGGTTGCGGAAGCGGCTTTGCAGCCGCTGCAGCGTTTCGTTCACAGCAGCACCTCCAGAGCCTGATGACAGTTGACGATGTCCACCACCGGGGAACTGGGGGCGTATTCTCCGTCCAGAGACCAGGCGGGGGCGGACTCCGTCTCCAGATGGACGGAAGAGACATGGCGGAAGATCAGCCCTTCCCGGTCATAGCGCTGCTCCAGCAGGCCCATTACCAGATTCTGCAGGTCCGCCGGCGTTTTGGGGCTGGGGATCAGCAGCAGCTCGAACTTCCCGTCATCCAGCACCACCCGCTGGGGGTCCAGCCGCATAAGGCCGCCGATGGAGGTGGAGTTGCACACGGCGCCGAAGAGGTATTCCCCGTCCAGGTTTTCTCCGTCGGCGGTGATGCGGACCTGATAGGGACGCAGGGAGTTGAGATCCTTCATCCCCTCCAGGATATAGGCAAAGTGGCCCAGGGCGTTCTTGGCGGCCTGGGGGGCGGTATAGGAGGTCCGGGTGAAAGCGCCGAAGGTGGCCACATACATGAAGTGATGCCGGTTCCAAAGGCCCACGTCCAGCCGCCGGGGGCGGCAGCTGAGCATACGGCGGGCCGCCTCGGCCGGATCGGCGGGAATCTGGAGGCTGGCGGCAAAATCGTTGGTGCTGCCCTGGGCCAGATAGCCCAGCAGCGGCGGATGCTCCAGCTGCATCAGGCCGCAGGCCACCTCGTTGAGGGTGCCGTCCCCGCCCACCGCCACCACCACGTCATAGTCGCCGCCGTATTTGGCGGCGTGGACCATGGCGTCCCGGGGCGCGGACGTCTTGTGCAGGGAGAGCAGATACCCGCCCTCGGAGAAAACGGCCGCCGCATCCAGCAGCGGCCCCGTGGGCTTGCTGCGCCCGGCCCGGGGATTGATGATCATCAAAAGTGTTTTCCGATCCATGAAACCTGACCTCCCAACCGGAAAAACCGTTTAATAAATGAAGTGTAAAAGTCAGTATAGCATGGGAAACTGAGGATTGCAATTCCCCATGACGGCGTGTAAAATGTTTTCGAAAAGGGAGGGCGGAGCCATGGTGCAAAACCGTTACATCAAGCTGGGACTGACGCTTTTTTGCGTGGTGGGTGCCATCACGCTTTTTTATAACGCACCCCTTTACGGGCAGTTTCTCACCGCGCTGCGCCCGGTGCTCTACGGCGCTTTGATGGCCTATCTGCTGGCTCCCATGGTGAACTATTTCGAGCGGGGGATGCTGGCCCTGCGCCGGAAGGCGCCGTCTCGGAGGGGGCTGGCCATGCGGGCGGTGAGCATCCTGCTGGCCTGGACCGTCATCGGGCTGCTGTTCTACCTGCTGGCCTCCGTGCTGATGCCGGAGCTCTACAAGAGCGTCCAGCAGCTCATTTCCAACGCCGAAACGTATTACCGCACCATCAGCGGCTGGGTGGAGGACCTGCTGGAGAGCAATCCCACCCTGGAGCAGTGGGTGGCGCAGCAGATAGACGGCATCTACGAGGAGCTGAGCAACTGGGTGACCCGGGAGCTGCTGCCCCAGGCCCAGCAGCTGATGGTGGCGGTTTCCGGGGGACTCATGACCATGGTGACCTTCCTGGGAGATCTGCTGGTGGGCGTCATCGTGTCGGTGTATCTTCTGGCCACCAAGGAACGCTGCGCCGCCTATGCCCGCAAGGTGGTCTACGGTTTGGCGCCCCAGGAGAACGTCCCCTGGGTGCTGCGGGGCGCGGCCAAGGCGGACGCCATTTTTTCCGGCTTTGTTCGGGGAAAGCTTCTGGATTCCCTCATCATCGGTATTTTATGCTTTATCGGCTGCAGTATCCTGAATTTCCCCTACACGCCCCTGGTGTCCGTCATTGTGGGCGTCACCAATGTGATCCCATTCTTCGGCCCCTTTCTGGGAGCCATCCCCAGCACCTTCCTGATCCTTCTGGTTTCGCCGCTGAAGGCGCTGTATTTCGTGCTCTTCGTTCTGGCGCTCCAGCAGCTGGACGGCAATGTCATCGGTCCCAAGATCCTGGGAGACAAGACGGGCCTTTCCAGTCTGTGGGTCATCATCGCCATCCTGGTGGGCGGCAGCTTCTTCGGTATCCCGGGGATGTTCTTCGGTGTGCCGGTGTGCGCGTGTTTCTACAGCGCGGTGAATTTCCTGGTGGAAAGCCGGCTGCGCCGCAAGGGACTGCCGGTGGAAAACGAGGCCTACGAACGGCCGGACCATCCGCCCAGGCCCGGGAAAGGCGCCTGAAAAACTGGAAAAACATCTTGCAATCAGCGGGCGAATTGTGTACAATACAGCCTTGCAGGCGTGGCGGCAGCCAGGTCTGCGGGGCTGTATTCGCGCTGTCTGCGAAGCCGCCTTGGCCCATGGGGCCTGACAACCGAATACGCCCATCATTTTGCCGGGGCGGGACACCTCCCGTCCAACACTGACCCATCGCGGCAGTGATCAAAGGAGAGAAACAAGATGAAAAAGCGCCTGATGTCCCTCCTTCTTCTGGCAGGACTCCTGTGCGCCGTACTCACGGGATGCGGAGACGGCAGCGCGGAAGAGACGCCGGAGGACCGAGCGGCGGCCAACGCCATCACCGTTGGCATCGCACAAGACCTGGACGACAGTCTTGACCCTCACAAAACCGTGAAGGCAGGAACCCGAGAAGTCATGTTCAATGTGTTCGAGGGGCTGATGAAGCCCACCCCGGACGGAGATCTGACCCCTGCCATCGCCGAGAACTATACGGTTTCCGAGGATCACAAAACCTACACCTTTACCCTGCGGGAGGGTGTGAAGTTCCACAACGGAGACACGCTGACGGCGGAGGACGTGGTCTATTCCATCAATCGCTGCGCCGCCGCCACTGAGACGGGAATCGTCCAGGTGGAGGCGTTTTCTGTTATTGAGGCGGTGGAGGCCGTGGACGAGCGCACCGTGACCATCACCATCTCCGAGCCCAGCAACGAGTTCATTTCCTATCTCACCACCGCCGTGCTGCCGGCGGATTATACCGAACAGGACACCGCCCCTGTGGGCACCGGGCCCTTCCGGTTTGTCTCCCGCACCGCCCAGGATTCCATCGTGCTGGAGCGGTTCGAGGACTACTGGGGCACCCCCGCCCAGATGGACAAGGTGACGCTGAAGATCATCGAGAACGCCGACAGCCTGATGATGAGCCTCCAGAGCGGCGCCATCGATCTGTGCAGCCATCTCACCAGCACCCAGGTGGACCAGCTGGGAGACGGTTTCACCGTGGCAGAGGGCACCATGAATTTGGTGCAGGCCCTGTATCTCAACAATGCTGCTGCGCCCTTTGACGATGTGCGGGTGCGCCGGGCCCTGAGTTACGCTGTGGACAAGCAGGGCATCATCGACCTGGCCTTCGACGGCTACGGCAGCCCCATCGGCTCCAGCATGTACCCCGCCTTCGGCAAGTATTTTGACGAGGACCTGACGGACTATTACGAATATGATCCCGAAAAGGCCAAGGAGCTGCTGGCTGAGGCCGGCTATCCCGACGGCTTCGAGATGACCATCACGGTCCCCAGCAACTACAAGCCCCACATGGATACCGCCGAGGTGCTGGTGCAGCAGCTGGCCGCGGTGGGCGTCACCGCCACCATCTTGCCGGTGGAGTGGGAGAGCTGGGTGTCCGATGCCTATACCGGCCGGCAGTTCCAGTCCACCGTGGTGGGCGTGGATGCCGCCAACATGACCGCCCGGGCGCTGCTGGAGCGGTTCACCTCCACCTATGGCTCCAACTTCATCAACTACAACAGCGCCAACTACGACGCGCTGTTCCAGCAGGCCCTGGCCACCTATGACGACGCCGAGCAGACCGCCCTCTACAAGGCCATGGAACGGGACCTGACGGAAAACGCCGCCAATGTGTATATCCAGGACCTGGCGGACCTGGTGGCCGTGCGGCGGGGGCTGGAGGGCGTCGTGTTCTATCCCATCTATGTGCTGGACCTGTCCGGCATCCACTATACTGCCTGATATGAACGGCGGCAGCATCCTGTTTGCCGCCGCGCGGAAAGGGAGGCGAGGACCATGAAATACGCGGCAAGACGCATCGCCATGCTGCTTTTGACCATGGTCATCGTCTCCTTTTTTGCCTTTGCGGCCTTTTCCATGATCTCCGGCGATCCCGCCACCGCCATGCTGGGCACCACCGCCACGCCGGAAAAGGTGGCGGCGCTGCGGGCGGAGCTGGGGCTGGACCGGCCCTGGCCGGTACGGTATGTGGAGTGGCTGGCGGGCTTCTTCACCGGGGATCTTGGCATCTCCTACAGCTACGGCACCCCGGTGTGGGAGCTCATCGCCCCCAAGGTGGGGCTGACGCTGTGCCTGAGCCTGCTGAGCTTCATGCTCATCGTGGCGGTATCCATCCCTCTGGGCCTGCGGTCCGCGGGCCGGACCGGAGGCCGGCTGGAGTGGCTGGGCACGGTGATGAACCAGCTGGGTATGGCGGTTCCGCCCTTTTTCACCGGGATCCTCCTGACGTGGGTATTCAGCACCATGCTCCACTGGTTCATCCACGGCCAGATGCCGTCTCTGACACAGAATTTTGGGGGGGCGCTGCGGTATCTGCTTTTCGCCGCGGTGGCCCTGGCTGTGCCCCGCATCGCCATGACCACCCGAATGCTCCGCTCCACCATCCGCCGGGAGATGGAGCGGGACTATGTGCGCACCGCCATCTCCCGGGGCAATGACCGTTCCGGCGTGCTGCGCCGCCATGTGCTGAAAAACGCCCTGGTGCCGGTGGTGACCTTCCTGGCCCAGACCATGGCGGAGATCGTGGCGGGCAGCATCGTGGTGGAGCAGGTGTTCGCCATCCCCGGGCTGGGCCGGATGCTGGTGGCCTCCATCGGCAGCCGGGACTACCCGGTGGTGCAGGCCATCGTGGTGATCCTGGCGTTCTGGGTGGTGCTCTCCGGCACCGCCGCGGACATCGTCAACCAGCGCATCGACCCCCGGCTGCGGATGGGAGGGCGGACATGAAGCACACCATGAACGGATACCTGCGGGCGGGGCTGATCCTCAGCGGGATCATGACCGCCTTCATCCTCCTGGGTTTTTTCTGGACGCCCTACGACCCCGCCGCCATGGGGGAGGCGGACAAGTTCCTCTCACCCTCCCTGACTCATCT
>CALWXI010000064.1 GCA_944385455.1 uncultured Oscillospiraceae bacterium
TTCATGTCCGCAGGAGCGGAGGAGAGCAGCGAGAAACCGCCGCCCCCGCTCCGTCTCCGGCATACTGCGGTATTGGTTGCGCTGGATCCGTTCCTGAGAGAGGCCCCGGCCAAGCAGGTTATCCCTGTGCTTGTCCAGAAGGGTCAGGTGTTCCAGCATATCGGAATAGGCAGCGTGTCGCTCTGCCAGTGGGAGCGGCTGCCGTTCCTCGGTATTGTTGCTCTTCGGCTGTTGTGGTATCGGGTAGACTTTCCCGCCTTGTCGCAGCTCCTCATATGCCTCTTTGTTGCTCACGCCGTGCATCCGGGCGTACAGTGTGATGCTGTTCCCATGCGCGCCGCACAGATTGCAACGATACTGGTCCGTATTGGTGTTGAGACTTAGGTGGTACTTCCCCGGCCCGTGGTCAGCGCAGAAAGGACAGGTTGCCTCAACCTCCTGCCGCCGCAGCGTCCTGGAGTTGAGGACAATCCCGCACCGCCTGGCAGCATCCACAATGGGAATTTTATCGTAGGAAGTCCTTGCCACTTGGCGCCACCGTCCTTTTTCGCTCCAACATCACGCCGCCTGTTTGACCTGCTGCTGCACAGGGCTCACGGACAGCGGCTGTCCTCGAACACAGCGGGCCATGATGACCTGGCCGGTGGGATGGACATTTGCGAGGTCATCCACGGACTCCATGTTGTCCACAAACACAGGATAGTTTCTGCCAGTGAGGCGTTTCAGCAACTCGGATACCTCCATGCCCGCACGAATCTTTTCCGACAGAGAAAGCCTGTCGTAGTTTCGTCCATCAAAGGTAAACTTAAAGGCGTCTCTCACCTCGCCGGTGGACTTCACCACATCATAGAGTGAAAATGCCACCTTGTTCATTTTCAGCTTTGAAAAGGTCATTTCCGCCCGCTTACTGACATAGAGGACTGCGTCGCTGATCTTTCGCTCCAGCGCCTCGATCTGTTCTTCTGCGGCCTTGATTTGCTGGTCAAAGGCCGGAAGATCGACAACGCCCACGGATTGGGCGGCCTTCAGATCTGCCTCACACTGATGCAGTTCTTCCCGGCAGGAAATCATACGGTCATATTCCTCCTGACTGAGCGTACCGTACTCAAGATCGGAGACCAGCGACTGCATCTGCTGCCGCAGGGTCTCCGCCTGGCTGCCGACTGCATCCGCGCGCTCCCGGCGTTTCGTTTCCAGTGCCTCTGCCTCAGCAGACCACTTTTCTATGTCCTCAGCCTTGAACTGCTCGAAGGTGTCCCGGCTTTTCTGATCCAGTTCCATCAGAGCATCGAATTGCGCCCGACACTCTTTCCCTTCCACAGCGATCGCGTCCGCAGCGCGCTTGATTGCCGACTGGACCTCCTTCAGATTTTCCGCTGTGACGGCGCGATGGCAGGTAGGGCAAACGGCTCCGGGCACCATCGCCCGGAAAATACCGACCTCCCGCGTATAGCGTCCGCCCAGTTCATTGATCTTTGCCTGCGCGTCCGCCAGCGCCTTTGTGTATTTGGAATGGTACGGTTCGGCCTGGCGCTGCGCTATTTTACTTCTCAGGGTTATCAGCGCGTCTTGCGTATCCGTCGTTCCATCGCGTCCATCCCGGACCAGTTCCTCATACCGAGCGCTCAGTTCTCCCAACTGCTCCTGCATCGCGGGGACATCCATACCGGAGAACCGTCGTTCTTCCAAAGCGAAAAGTTCACTTTGAAGGCTGCTGCGGCGCAGTTCCAGTTCTTGCAGTTTTTGTTCCCGGTCCTGATTCTGCGAGACGGCCAAATCCTTTTGCCCGGTCAGATAAAGAATGCTCTCTTTGAGGTTGCGGATTTCCTCCCGGCGATTTTTCAGGTATGTATCCGGGGAAAAAATCTGTTCATCCCGCAGCGCCTCCCGAGTTTTCTCAGACAACTGCGCCAAGACCGCCTCGTGGGGGACCGTGGGCAGATACATCTCCAACAGGCGCTTGCCTGATTCGCCAAGTTCGATGAAATAGAGGGGGTTGAAAATGGAGAGGAAAACATCGCGTTCCCCAAACATATCCGAAAGATCCACCTGCCGCAGTTCGTATCCATCAAATGTGATGGTCATGCGGTCACGATGGCGCATGCGGGTAAGCGTGTGTGCCTGTCCGGTATTGTCCATCAGCGAGAGGCTGACGGAGAGGGCCGGATTGCTCTCGTTATGCAGCCGGTCAATCCCCCGCTTTCCAAAGAAGGGCAGCCCGGTAATGGCAAACGCAATCGCATCAGCGACACTGGTTTTGCCACGTCCGTTCCCCCCGGTCACCAAGGTCAACGGGCCAAAATCCAGGTGTGTCGGCTCCTGATAGGATTTGAACCCGGATAATGTCATGCCTGTGATCTGAAACCCCTCGATTTTTTTCACTGTGCGTCTCCTTTCCAAATATTCTTCCAGTCACTGACAGCGCCGCCCCCGCTATGCCGCTTGCTGAGGCGAGGCCACAATTCGGTAGTCCTCCAGCACATAAAAGACGACCGTATCCTTTTTCCGCATCGTCAAGCGGGTTTCCTTCAACTTGACGCCGGCCTGTAGTGCCGGGTGGACGCCTCTTGCAAAAGCCTGGATACGCTTTCCGTTTGGGGTTGTCAGGACAACCTGGGTATTTTCGGCGTTCATCCCCTTTTGCAGTTTTGCAGAGGAAACGGTGTACTCATAAGGCACAGGCCCTTCCTGCACGGCGGTCACAGGGACCGCAGCAGAGAGGGTCCCGGAGGGAGCAGTTACTGTCGTCGGCATCGGTTTTCCGACGGGTTCCGGTGTGATGCCTGACGCAGTTTGGATGCTGCGTGCGGCGGTGGCTCCACTGCCGCCTTGACGGGCCGCGGCTGCGGCTTTTGGGGCGGTATCTCGATTCGTTTTAGGCGCCAGCAGGGACTGCAGGCCGCCGGCGGGGGCCGGTGCTAGTCCCAATCTCTTCAACATGTTCAAATACGCTTGCTCCAGTTTTCCTCGTTCTGTGGACTTGATGACTGTGGTTTTCCCTTTTCGTTCAATATCCACGAACA
>CALWXI010000065.1 GCA_944385455.1 uncultured Oscillospiraceae bacterium
GACTTCTTCGGCGGCGAGCCGCTGATGAACTGGGACGTGGTCAAGCAGCTGGTGGCCTATGCCCGGACTCAGGAGGCGCCCCATCACAAGAAATTCCGCTTCACGCTCACCACCAACGGCATGCTCATCGATGACGACGTCATCGACTTCGCCAACCGGGAGATGAGCAACGTGGTGCTCTCCCTGGACGGCCGCAAGGAGATCCACGACCGGCTGCGGGTGGACTACGCGGGCAACGGCAGCTATGACCGGATTGTGCCCAAGTTCCAGAAGCTGGTGGCGGCCCGGGGCGGCAAGAACTACTATATGCGGGGCACCTTCACCCACGCCAACCCCGACTTCCTCAAGGATATCCAGTGTATGCTGGACCTGGGCTTCACGGAGCTGAGCATGGAGCCGGTGGTCTGCGCCCCCGGGGATCCCGCCGAGCTGACGGAGGAGGACCGGAAGATCGTCCTGGAGCAGTACGAGGAGCTGGCCAAGCTCATGCTGCGGCGGAAGAAGGAGGGGCGCCCCTTCACCTTCTACCACTACATGCTGGATCTCACCGAGGGCCCCTGCATCTACAAGCGCATCTCCGGCTGCGGCTCCGGCACGGAGTACATGGCCGTCACTCCCTGGGGCGACCTCTACCCCTGCCACCAGTTCGTGGGGGAGGAGCGGTGCAGGCTGGGCGACGTGTGGAACGGCGTCACCAATACCGCTTTGCGGGAGGAGTTCCGCTCCTGCAACGCCTATGCCCGGCCTGAGTGCGCCGACTGCTGGGCCAAACTCTATTGCTCCGGCGGCTGCGCCGCCAACGCCTACCACGCCGCCGGCTCCATCCGGGGAGTCTATGAGGCGGGCTGCGAGCTGTTCCGCAAGCGGATGGAGTGCGCCATCATGATGAAGGCGGCGGAGGCCGCCGAGGCGTGATGGACACTCCCATCGCGGATTTTGTCCGGGCCTACGCCGCGGGCCGGACGGCCCGGCTTCACATGCCCGGTCACAAGGGCCGGGGGCCTCTGGGTTGCGAGGACTGGGACATCACGGAGATCTCCGGGGCCGACGCGCTGTATGAGGCGGAGGGCATTATCGCCCGCAGTGAGGCAAACGCCGGGGATCTCTTCGGCTCCGGCCGCACCTTCTATTCCACTGAGGGCTCCAGTCAGTGCATCCGTGCCATGCTGTATCTGGCGCTGCAGCACCGTCCGGCGGGGACGCCCCCGGTGATCGTGGCGGCACGGAATGTCCACAAGGCCTATGTCTACGCCGCGGCACTGCTGGATTTTGAGACGGTGTGGCTGTGGCCGGAGACAGACGGCCCCCTTTGCGGCTGTCCCGTCTCTCCGGAGACGCTGGAGCGGACCCTTTCCGCCCTGGCCGCCCCGCCGGCGGCAGTGTATCTTACCAGCCCGGATTACTTGGGCGGCATGGCGGATATCGCGGGTATGGCGGCGGTGTGCCGGCGGCACGGCACGCTGCTGCTGGTGGACAACGCCCACGGAGCGTATCTCCACTGGCTGGGGATTCATCCTCTGGATCTGGGAGCGGATCTCTGCTGTGACTCCGCCCACAAGACGCTGCCGGTACTCACCGGCGGAGCGTATCTCCATGTGGGGAGGAACGCCTCCGCCGCCCTCCGGCGGGACGGCAAGGCGGCTCTGGCCCTCTTCGGCTCCACCAGCCCCTCGTATCTGATCCTTGCTTCACTGGACCTCTGCAACCGCCGTCTGGCGGAGAGGTATGGAGAGGAACTGCGCCGCTGCGTCCGGGACCTGGACCGCCTGCGCCGGACCCTGGGGGACCGTGGCTGGCAGCTGCCGGAGACGGATCCTTTGCGGGTGACGCTGGCTGCGCCGGAGGGGCGAACGGGTCTGGAGCTGGCGGAGCGCCTGCGCCGGCGCGGGGTGGAGTGTGAGTACGCGGACCCGGAGTTCGCAGTGCTGATGGCCGCGCCGGACAATGCTCCGGAGGATCTGGAGCGGGTGGCCGAGGCCCTGGGCGAGAACCAGGCTCCGCCCAGCCGCTGCCCGCCGCTTCCCCCCGCCCGGGGAGAGCGGGTATGCTCCGTGCGGCAGGCCCTTTTCGCGCCTCACCGCACTGTGGCGGCAGCGGACGCTCTGGGGAGGGTGTGCGGCGCGCCCACTGTGGCCTGTCCTCCGGCCGTCCCCATCGCTGTCTCCGGTGAGCGCATCGGCCCCGAGGCCGTGGCGCTCTTCAAGCGCCACGGCGTGGAGACGGTGGACATTCTGGAGTAAACGAGAAAGCACGCCTTCCGGCGTGCTTTTTTTCGGATTTCGGGGCGGCGTCATACCATGAAATGCCGCCCGGGGCCGCGGCGCTTTGCCTTGCAATTTGCCGGGAAATCCGGTATGATGGGAAAAACGCACGAAGGAAAGGAAATAACGCCATGATCGAACAGCTGCTGGCCTATAACCGGGACTTTGTCCAGTCCGGTGCCTACCGCAAATTCCAGACCAGCAAATATCCCGACAAGAAGATCGCCATCCTCACCTGCATGGATACCCGGCTGGTAGAACTGCTGCCCGCGGCGCTGGGCATCAAGAACGGGGATGTGAAGATGATCAAAAATGCCGGAGGCATGATCACCGGTCCCTTTGACAGCGCGGTGCGCAGCCTGCTGGTGGGCATCGTGGAGCTGGGGGTGGAGGAGGTTATGGTCATCGGTCATACGGACTGCGGCGTCTCTCACATCAACGCCGAGATGATGATCCGCCATCTGATCCAGAGAGGCGTCTCCCAGGACCACATCGACATGATGCGGTACTGCGGCATCGACTTTGAGGAGTGGCTCCGGGGCTTTGACTGTGTGGAGTCCTCCGTGGCGGAGACGGTGGATCTGCTGCGCAATCATCCTTTGATGCCCGCCGATGTGGTGATCAAGGGCTACATCATCGACACCGAGACCGGCGAATTGACGCCTCAGGAATGAACGGCAGACAGCGCGCCCCGGATGCATCGCATCCGGGGCGCGGCTTTTATGTGTGCAGGATATCCAGCGCGGAAAGAGGGAAAGCCCGGCAGTCCCGCTGGCGCAGCAGGTCCAGTACCTCGTTCAGCTTGGGAAGAGAGGGCATGGCCCCCATCCGCGAGACGGTGATGGCGGCGGTGTAGCTGGCAAAAATCATTGCCTGTTCCCGGGAGAGTCCGACGGTGAGTCCAACGGACAGTGCCCCCACGAAAGAGTCTCCGGCGGCGGTGGGATCTGCCACATGGTCCATGCGGACGCAGGGGATGCAGCGGATACCGTCCGGTTCCGCGGCGGCGGAACCGCTGCCGCCCAGGGTGATGATGACGTTCTCCACGCCCCGCTGGCGCAGGGCGTGGGCGATGGCGGTGAGGTCCTCCCGGCTGAGGGTGCCGTTTTCGGTCCGCAGGGGCAGACCGGTCTCCGTGGCGGCCTCCTGCTCGTTGGGAGTGAGGTAGGTGACATAGCGCAGCAGCTCGCTGTCCAGATCCGTGGCGGGGGCGGGGTTGAGCATCACCGGCACACCGGCCTCCCTGGCCCAGCGGGCCACCGCCCGATTCACTTCCAGGGGGATCTCCAGCTGCAGCAGCACCATGTCATATCCGGCCACTTCTTCCCGGATCCAGGCCACCTCTTCCAGGGTGAGGGTCCGGTTGGCGCCGGGAATCACCACGATGCGGT
The DNA here is from genome assembly GCA_944385455.1 of uncultured Oscillospiraceae bacterium. Lineage (GTDB taxonomy): Bacteria > Bacillota > Clostridia > Oscillospirales > Oscillospiraceae > Oscillibacter. The sequence goes on from CALWXI010000065.1 coordinate 3,653, forward strand.
TTTGCGCGGTGTGCTCCGTTACCTCCAAGGTGACATGGCCCACTCCGGAGCTGACGCCCTGGCGCACCAGAACGTGGCTGATGTCCACGCCGCCGGTCCGGGGAGTTTCCAGCAGCACCTTACCAAAGAGGTCGTCGCCTACGCAGCCCATCATCGTGACGTCCGCGCCCAATCGGGCGCATTGCAGCGCCTGGTTGGCGCCCTTCCCGCCGGGAGCCATGTGGAAAGATTTCCCGTAAACGGTCTGTCCGGAGCGGGGTACCTGCCCCGTGGTGGCAATGACGTCCATCACGAAGCTGCCTACGACTAAAATACGCGGTTTTCTCTGCATGATGCTGATAGCTCCTGTTTGCGAAGTGTTCTGTGCTCTATTATAGGAGCTTCTGGAAAAAATACAAGCCTTTTTGGGAAAGTTAAAAGATAAACGATTAAATCGGAAAAAATCAAGTAAAAATTTATGGTTTCTAAGCGCGTTATCCTACGGGGAGGGACACGTATCCCGTCCGCTCCACCAGAAGCTGTCCTTCCTCGCCGCAGATCCAGTTCAGAAAGGCGTCCAGCTCCGGATCCGTCTCCCGGGGAGCCGGCAGTCCCGCCGGAGCGGCAGTGACGGCGTAGAAGCAGGACGAGAGGGGATAAGTGCCGTCCTGGATGGTCTCCGGGGTGGGAGAGACGCCGGAGAGGGCCAGGAGGCGGATCTCCTCGCTGGTGACCATTTCGGTGGCGTAGTAGCGGAACGAGAAGCCGATGGCGTTTTTGTAGTTGCGGTAGCTGGCTACCTGATGGATGATGCCGTCCATGGCGGAGATCCGGTCCTCCTGCTCGGGTTCCAGCAGGGGTAGGCCCTCCATCAGCCGCTCCAGAGCGCTCTGACTGCCGCTGTTTGCCGCCCGCTGGAAGGGGCGAATGGACCAGTTTTCTCCGCCCAGCTGGCTCCAGTTGGTGATGGAGCCGGAGTAGATGCCCTGGATCTCTTCCACGGTGAGGCCGGTGACGGGGTTGCGGCTGTTGACGAAAAACACGAAGGCCTCCCGGCCGATGGGGGTGAAATGGAGCTTCATGCCCGTCTCCTCCGCCTGAGCCAGCTGATCCGCCGAGGGCGCGGCTGCAAAGATCACGTCCGCCTCCCGGCGCAGCAGCCGGTCATAAGCGTTGACGGTGTTGGTGCAGCGCACCGTCCCGGCGTAGGGGCTGTCACTGCCGGCGGAATGGAGCGGATAGTCGCCCTCCGGGTACACCGCCTGGACAAAGGCGGCGTATACCGGATACAGCGCTGTTGCGGCGTCCAGCTTCCGATGCCGGGCGGTGAAATCGTCGAACCGCAGGGAGGCGGGGCCGTCCAGTCTGGCTGCTCGGGTGCCCTCTGCAAAGGGTTCGTACTGCTCCAGCAGCAGCGACCGGTCGTCCAGGGTGGGGATGGAATCGTTCCAGGCGCCCCAGGCGGTGTAGACCGCCGCCCCGGCGCAGACGCAGAGCATGCACCGGCCCACCGCCCGCCGCCCCCGGAGGCCCAGATAGCCGCTGTTCAGGAGGATCAGAGAGACCAGCCCTCCAACATACACGGCGGCCAGGGCCCACACGGCGTATACCGGCAGCGCGCCGCTCAGCAGGACCAGCAGCAAGAGGAACCACCCCGCTCCGCCCAGCACCGCTGTCAGCACTCCGGCTATGGCTGCGGCCCGCAGAGCCTTCTTCCAG
>CALWXI010000066.1 GCA_944385455.1 uncultured Oscillospiraceae bacterium
GGCATCAGCTCCGGCGTCTCGTCGCAGGCATAGCCGAACATCATCCCCTGGTCGCCGGCGCCCTCTCCCAGGGCGGAGTCGCCGGACTTGTCCTCCAGAGACTTGTTGACGCCCATGGCGATATCCGGGGACTGCTCGTCGATGGAGGTGATGACGGCGCAGGTGTCGCAGTCGAAGCCGTACTTGCCGCGGTCATAGCCGATGTCCCGGACCACCTCCCGGGCCACCTTGGCGATGTCCACATAGCAGGTGGTGGTGATCTCGCCCATGATGTGGATGAGGCCGGTGCAGGCCGTGGTCTCGCAGGCCACACGGCCCATGGGATCCTGCTCCAGGATGGCGTCCAGCACCGCGTCGGAGATCTGGTCGCAGATCTTGTCGGGATGCCCCTCGGTCACGGATTCGGATGTAAAGAGATAGTGTCTTGCCATTGCTTACGTCTCCTTCTGTGATTTTCCCTTTCAAGAGGCGAAAAAAATGCACGTTTCGACGACGAAACGCGCAAAAAGTGATGCTTTTCTCGCTCCTCATCTGTCGGTATCCGTCGGATTTGGCACCTTACAACGCAGGTTGCCGTGGTTTCATCGGGCCGGTCCCTCCGCCACTCTTGATAAGGGATTTTGTAATTTTCCTTTTTATTTTATCAGGTCCTGTTCGTTTGTCAAGATGGAACTTCCCATCCGGCAAAAAATTCATCCTTCCGGATCGTTTAAAAATTATACATGACTTTTTCCCCAAATCCGGGTATAATGCCCATATGATAAAATCCCGTGTGGTATGGAGGTCTTGATTTTGAAAAAGCTCTGTGACGCCGTGGATCGTTTTTGCCTGAACCATCCCCGGTTCGGCATCCCCGGCCTGATGCGCTATGTGGTGCTGCTTACCGCAGCGGTCTTTCTGCTGGACGCCTTTTCCCAGAACACCGCCTCCGCCATACTGTATTTCGACGCAGACGCCATCCTCCACGGCGAGGTGTGGCGGCTGGTGACGTGGCTCTTCATCCCGGAGTACGACAGGATCATCTGGATGGTGGTGGGGATGTTTTTCTACTATTTCATCGGCACCTCCATCGAGTCCTACTGGGGCACCGCCAAGTTCACCCTCTTCTACCTCACCGGCGCGGTGCTGACGGTGGCCTTCGCGTTTCTGAGCCGCCTGTGGACGCCGCTGACCCTGGTGTCCAACATCTACCTCAACAACATCCTCTTCCTGGCTTTCGCCACCCTCTACCCCGACGCGCTGATCCGGTTCTACTTCGTGCTCCCCATCCGGGCCAAATGGCTGGCACTGTTCTATGTGTTCCTGACCTTCTATGACATCGTCCGCATGGATACGTGGTCCGTCAAGCTCCTGCTGCCCTCTCTGCTGCCCATGCTGGCGGCGGTATGGCTGGCCTACGCGGTGTTCTTCTGGGACCGCATCCGGGAGATTCTGGAAAACATCGGCTTTCTCACCCGGCACAACCGGTCCCGCCAGACCATTCAGTTCAAGTCCGCCGTGCGCCAGCAGAAAAAGAAGGACTCCCAGCGCGGCTACCGCCACAAGTGCGCCGTATGCGGCCGCACCGACACGGACTTCCCGGACCTGGAATTCCGGTATTGCTCCCGCTGCGCGGGCTACCACTGCTACTGTCAGGACCACATCTTCAACCACGTCCACTTCACGGAATGAACAAAGGCCCCGGAGGCACAGATTCCGGGGCCTTTTTGCACGCGGCTACGCCTTCCCTTCCCAATCCGGCAGAGGCATGCGGTAGACACAGTCCGTCCCCACCAGCCTGCCGTACTGGTAGCGGAAGCTGGCGGATTCGAAGAGCACATACAGCTTGCCGCCGCGGTAAGTGGTCTCCTCCGTCTGAGGCGGCAGGTAAAGGGTCTCCAGATAGGCGCCGGAGTCGATGGCATAGAGGGGCGCCTCCGTCCCGTCGGACCAGGTGAAGGTCTCCCCCGTCTCCCGCTCCGCCGCGGCGCTTTCGTACAAGCAGATCCGGGACACGCCCAGCGCGCCGGAGACGGAGAGCACCGTCCGCCCGTCGTAGGTGGTGCACAGGCCCTGGACGCCGTCCGGAAGCGACACTGCCGCCGACGGCGTTTCCGCCACGCCCAGCGGCGCCGCCGGATCCAGGGGATATACCACCCCCAGGGCCCGGTGCGCATCTCCGGCGGGAGTGACCAGGTGGTGGGTCTCGTCGGTGGCGTATTTCTCTCCCCGGGCATACTCCCCCACCAGCACGCCGCCGTTCCAGACGGTGCAGAAGGAGGCCCGGTTCCGGGTCTCAAAGCTCCCCAGCGCCGTGACGGCCCGGCGGTCCCAGTCCTTCACCTCGTCGGCGGAAAATACGTAGCACCTTCCGCCGCCCACCAGGTACACGAAATCTCCCTCCGCCGCCACACCGCCGGCATGACACCGCAGCACCGTGCCGTCCTCCTTGTACAGCGCCATGGAGGTGACGCCTCCCAGGGCATCCATATGGTAGAGCCGCGCCCGGCCGGAGCGGGAAAGATAGCCGCTGATCAGAAAGCCGTCCCCGAAGCTCTCGATGCCCTGAGGGACGAAGTCCTGACGGAGGCCCGGCACCGGGAACGCCTTTTCCGCTTCGTGATAAAAGGGGCCGAAATACAGGAGGAACGCTCCGCGGAACACCAGCACCGCCGCTGCCAGTCCCAGCAGCACACGGGATAATACGCTCCGTTTCACGCCTGTTTTCCCCCTTTTCCGTCAATTCTTCCTTTTATTGTACCGCATTTGTCAACCTTCATGCAAGAAACGCGCCCGCCATTTTGGCGGGCGCGTTTTACAGATGGGGGGAAGATCATGCCTCCGGCTCCGGCGGCGCGGATTCCGCGGACGCAGGCTCCTTCGCCTCCAGGGCCTCCAGGCGCTTTTCCAGGGCCTCCGCCTTGCAGTTCAGTTTGAACAGCGCCGTCAGCAGCGCCCCCAAAATGGCCGCCACCAGGGCCATCAGCACCCAGGCGTTGGAAAGGCCGAAAGCGATGACGATGTAGCAGACGATGAACGAGAGAGCAAAAAAGCCCAGAAAATCCTTCATAGAGGCGTCCTCCTTATCCGTAATAGCTGTATGATGCGTTGTCAATGTCCCAGGCGCCCACTTCCCGGCCGTCGCCGTCCAGGGCCACCGCCACGGTTTTGAGCACCGCGTCCTCCCGTTCCCATTCCGGCTCCAGGGCGGACACCAGGAAGTAGCGGTATCCCTTCCGCTCCAGCAGCTCCGGCACCTCCAGCCGCCGCACCTCCCGGCGCACCGGCCGGCCGTCTATATACGTCTCCGCCTGAATGCTGACGGCCACGGCGGCGATGTCCGGGTCGTCCACCCGGCCGAAATAATAATGCAGAGAGTCTTCCCTGCCGTCCCGGGACATGCTCCGCTCCCCGGCGTACAGCGGCGCGCCGGAGGTGCAGTCCAGGGTGTACTCAAAGCCGCTCTCCCATCCCAGGATCCCCAGATGGGTATCCGCCAGCACGGTGGCGGTCTCGCTGCCGGTGAGATAGAGGAGGTGCGTGGCGTACAGCTCCGGCGTCCACTCCCGGGCGATGACCCGCGTCCCCACGGC
>CALWXI010000067.1 GCA_944385455.1 uncultured Oscillospiraceae bacterium
GAATGAGGGCCATTTGTCCAAAAGGAGGTGCAAACATGGCAAAGGTTTCTGCCAATTACGAGGTCGTCTACATCGTCGACCCTGCACAGGGTGAGGAGGGCATCGCCGCTCTGGTGAACAACTTCAAGACCCTGGCTGAGCAGAACGCGTCCGCCGTTGAGGTGGAGGAATGGGGCAGCCGCAAGCTGGCTTATCCCATCGACTACAAGACTGAGGGCTATTACGTGCTGATGAGCTTCACCAGCGAGCCTTCCTTCCCCCGTGAGCTGGACCGTAAGCTGCGGATCGCCGACGGCATCATGCGTTCCCTGATCGTCTGCAAGGGCGAATAAGGAGGCATTTCCATGCTCAACAAAATCATCCTCATGGGTCGTCTGACCCGTGACCCCGAGCTGCGCCGCACCGGAAGCGGCACTGCCGTGACGTCCTTCTCCCTGGCCGTGGACCGGGATTTCAAGTCCCAGAGCGGCGAAAAGGAGACTGATTTCATCGACATCGTGGCCTGGCGCAGTACCGCGGAGTTTGTCAGCAAGTACTTCACCAAGGGCCGCATGGCCGTGGTGGAGGGCCGGCTGCAGATCCGGGACTGGACGGACAAGGACGGCGGCAAGCGCAGAAGCGCCGAGGTCGTGGCCGACAACGTCTATTTCGGGGATTCCAAGCGTGACGGCGCCGGTGATTACGGCGCTCCCCCCGCTTACGGGACGCCCGCTCCCAGCCGCTCCGCGGCGCCGATGAGCGGTCCGTCCGACTTCGCCGAGATCGGCGAAGAAGACGGCGAACTGCCGTTCTGATTTTGATAAAGGAGGAACCATCTCATGGCTTTCGATCGTGAAGCTCGTCCCGCTCGCCCCATGCGCGGCAAGCGCCGGAAGGTCTGCCAGTTCTGTGCCGAGAAGTGCGAGAGCATCGATTACAAGGACGCCGCCAAGCTGCGTCGTTTCGTGTCCGAGCGGTCCAAGATCCTGCCCCGCCGGACCACCGGCACCTGCGCCATGCATCAGCGCCAGCTGACTGAGGCCATCAAGCGTGCCCGTCAGATCGCTCTGCTGCCCTACGTCACCGACTGAGGGACGGCCAAAGTGTGTCATAAGCCCCCGCCTGCCCAGCTGGGCAGGCGGGGGCTTCCTGTTTCGTCCGCCGCTTATTTGCTCCGGGACTGGAGGATCTCCGCCATCCCCCGGGCGAATACCCGGCCCGCCAGCAGGGCCTCTTCCGGGTCATTGCCCGCCGCTCCCACCTCCAGCAGCAGAGCCCCCGGGGCGGTGTGCTGATTGTAGCGGGAGTTGCGCAGCAGCATGGGCCGCATCAGTGTGGGATGATCCCGCAGCAGCTCTTCCTGGATGGCCACCGCCAGGCGCAGGTTCTCCATCCAGTCCGGATGGGGCAGTCCGCTGCCGTCGCTGCCCACTACCAGGGTCATCTGAGCGGAAGTGCCCTCCTCCAGCTGGGAGATGACCTTGTACTGGTTGCCCTGGGCGTCGGCGATGGCGTCCCGGTGGACGTCCAGAATGAACTGGATGGAGGGATACTGGGCAAGGTAGCTCTCAATGGCCGCGAGAGAGCGGTCATAGGCCTCGCTGTACGAGGGATAGTCGTAAAGGGTCCGGTCATGGAGCACGGAGATCCCCTCCTCCCCCAGTACCCGGGCGATCTCGTCTCCCACCCGTACCACGTTATAGCGGTTGTCGGTGGTGCGGTGGTCGCCGGACCAAACGACCTCCGTTCCGGCGGCAGGGGTATAGGCCTCGCTGCCGTGGGTGTGGAGAATCAGCACCTGAGGCCCCTCCCCCGTCAGCACGGCGGAAAAGGGCTCCTGAAGGTCCGGAATGGAGAGGACGTGGTCTGTGGAGTTGGAAATATACACCCGGCCGCAGACGGTGTAGCCGGTGGGATCCGTGGGTACCAGCGTTTTGGCCGGGACGCCGTTGTCCGTGGAGATATCCGTCTCCAGGGGCGTCTCCTCCACCGGCTGGGGGATGGTCTCGTCCTCTTCGCTGGGGGGCAGCGTCTCATCTGTCTGCCGGCGGGACCATAGCTCCGCCACAGCGGGTCGTGCCGCCAGCAGCAGCGGGGATTCCCCAATGGCCAGGGCCGCTGCGGGAGACAGGCTGTCGCCGCTCCAGAAGTCTCCCAGCTCCCACTGCAGCGCCCCCAGGGGACAACTCCGCCACAATGCCACGGCGGCGCCCGCGGCGGTGTCGCTTCCGGCAGTCACCGCTGCGGCCCACAGTACTCCCGCGCTCAGGGCCAGGGCCTCCAGCCGTCTCAGCCACCCGGAGACGCGCTGAGATCCATTCATCGGCCTCACCTCCTGGGACAACCATATGCGCCGCCGGAGGAAGATATGTCAACGGAGCCGGGGACCACACGGTCCCCGGCTCCATATGCGGTCATTCAGCAGCGATCCGGGTGTCCCGGGCCAGATCCTGAGGGGTCAATGCATACGCCGCGTCCATAAGTCCCGCCCGAAAGCTCCCAGGGCCACTGCCCGCTGCGGCTGCCTCCGCCCGGCGGGCGCAGGATTTCCAAAAAACGGAGGCCAGCGCCGCGGCCTCCCCGGGCGTGTCTGTTACTGCGGCAAAGGCGCCGCACAGCACCGAGAGCATGCATCCGCTGCCGGTGACATACGCGGTGAGGGCGCTTCCTCCTTCGATGCGGAAGACCCGGCCGCCCCAAGCCGCGTGGTCCTCCGGTCCGGATAGAAGCACGGCGCAGCCGTATTTTGCAGAGAGGGCCAGCGCCGCTCCCCGGCGGGCCGCCGGATCTCCGCCGCCGCCGTCCACCCCCTGCTCCCGGCCGGAGGCGCCCAGGAGGGCCAGCGCCTCCCCCAGGTTCACCCGCAGAATGGCCGGGGGAGTCTCGTCCAGCAGACGGCGGATTTGACTCAGCCGCCAGGGACTGGTTCCCACGCCCACCGGATCCAGCACCACGGGATGTCCCAGTTTCCCGGCACACCGGGCCAGCAGGCGGCACAAGTCGAACCGGCCCTCGTCCGGCGTGCCGGTGTTGAGGACCGTGGCGGAAGAGGCGGCGGTGACCGCCTCCGCCTCCAGGGCGCACTGGGCCATCATGGGACTGGCCCCGGCGGCCAGCAGCACGTTGGCGCAGTCGTTGGCGGCCACGATGTTGCTGACGCAGTGGATCAGCGGCCGGGCCGCGCGCAGGCGGTCCAGGGCGGTGAGATCGGGGAACGGGGACATGGGGACTCCTTTCTCCCTCAGAAATTGAGAGTGGCGGACATGCGGCGCAGCACACCGCTGCGCTGGAGGGTCAGCACCAGGGCGCCGGCCAGGAGGGAGCCGCCCACGGTGGATACCAGGAACGGCATCACATAGCCGTAGAAGGCGATGCTGCCGGCCGCCACGCCCATGAAGGCCACCGCGACGGGATAGGACAGCAGGCCTCCGATGATGCCGGTGCCGAACACCTCGGCGCACAGCGTGGCGGGCAGGTTCTGGGTTTTCCGGTACACCAGGCCGCACAGCAGCGCCCCGCACATGCTGCCCGGGAAGGCCAGCAGGGTGCCCATGCTCAGGAGGTTGCGCAGCACGCTGGCGGCGAAAGCCGCGGCCAGACCGTACCAGAGTCCCAGGAACACGGCGCACAGGACGTTCACCATATGCTGCACCGGAGCACACTTGCTGGAAAACACCGGGAAGGACAGCGTGCTTCCCGCTACGGCCACGGCCACCAGGACGCCCGCCAGGGCCAGTTTTTTGGCAGAATACTGTTTCATGAAAATCAGACTCCTTTGATGATGAGGTGGGGGAACACGATTTGCAGCGTCTTCCCCTTGCACGGCAAGGCGGCGGACCGCAGGTCCGCCTGGAATGGTCGGTCGAGGCTTTCTGGCCTCCTCTCACGCCGGAACACGGCTTCCCATCGCTGCACTTGGACGGCCCGGACCCAGGGCGCTCCCCCTCAGTCCGCTCCCGGCGTGGCCGGGGCGCCGGTGTCGATCCCCTCTCCCCTCCTCTCAAAAGACGGAAAATCAGTACGGAAAAACAGCGGGCGCCGCCGGGCGCCCGCTGTTTCCTTGCGAAACGGATGACTCCCTACGGTGGCATGATCCACATCAGGTAAAGGGTCGAAGCGGTCGCTTCCTCTCAGCCTTCCGGCTCCCCTGTCTTTCGGGGGTATTATGCCACCGGACCGAAAAAATGTCAAGAGAAGGGTTGCAAACAACGGAAAATGGGGGTATGATGGACCGGACAAGTGGGGAGTCCGCTGGCGCGGGCTGAGAGGAGGCCGTGAAGGTCTCGACCCGGAACCTGATTTGGGTCATGCCAACGTAGGGAGATACGATGCCTTTGCCGCAGACAGACCTGAAAGACGGGTTTGTCCGCGGCTTTTTTGCGGAGACAAAGGAGGAGCCTCATGAACATTCGGGGAGAGCAGATGCGGCTGTACGCCGTGACGGACCGGACCTGGGCCCATGACGCGGCGGGTCTTCTGGAGCAGGTGGCCGCCGCCGTCGACGGCGGCGCCGGGGTGGTGCAGCTGCGGGAGAAGCATCTGGAGGACGCGGCCTTTTTGGCGGAGGCGGAGCGCTTTGTGGCGCTGTGCCGCCAAAAGGGCGCGGTGAGCATCATCAACGACAATGTGGAAATTGCCGTTCGGACGGGCGCCGACGGCGTCCACGTGGGTCAGGATGACCTGGAGGCCGGACGGGCCCGGACACTGCTGGGCCCGGACAAGATCGTGGGGGTCTCCGTCCACAGCGTGGAGGAGGCCCTCCGGGCCCAGGCCGCCGGGGCGGACTATCTGGGCGTGGGGGCGGCCTTTGCCACCGGAACCAAGTCCGATGCCCACGTTCTCTCCCGGGACACGATCCGGGCGGTGGCGGAGGCGGTGGACATCCCGGCGGTGGCCATCTGCGGTATCGGACAGGGGAACATCGGGGAGCTGGCGGGCTGCGGCCTGGCCGGCGTGGCGGTGGTCTCCGCCCTTTTCGGCGCGCCGGACGTGGCCGCCGCGGCCCGGGAACTGCTCCAAAAGAGCCGGGCCATCTGCGCAATGGAGGAATAACGGCCCTTTGGCCGTGTTCCGGCGGTATATTGGGGGCACCACCTTGTATCGCCTTATAAAACTGTGCTGTGACGACGAAAGGAGAATTTTATGAAAACAGCATTGACCATTGCTGGGACCGATCCCAGCGGAGGCGCCGGAATCCAGGCCGATATCAAGACCATGACCGCCAACGGCGTTTTCGCCACCTGTGCGGTCACGGCTCTGGTGGCCCAGAATACCACCGGCGTCAGGAGCATCGTGGAGTGCACGCCCGAATTCCTGGAAGAGGAGCTGGACTGCGTGTTCACCGACATCTTCCCGGACGCGGTCAAGACCGGTATGGTGGCCAGCATTCCGCTCATCAACGTGATCGCGGACAAGCTGCGGCAGTACGGGGCCGGAAATCTGGTAGTGGACCCGGTGATGGTGGCCACCTCCGGAGACCGGCTGATCTCCGAGGACGCCATCGACGCCCTGAAGGAGCGGCTGCTGCCCCTGGCCACGGTCCTCACTCCCAACATCCCCGAGGCGGAGATCCTCTCCGGCATGACCATTACCGACGCCGCCGGCATGGAGGCTGCCGCCCGGGCCATCAGCGAGCGGTACGGCTGCGCCGTGCTCTGCAAGGGGGGCCATCAGATCAACGACGCGGATGACCTCCTCTGGCGTGACGGCGGGGGCAAGTGGTTCCGGGGCCGGCGGATCGACAATCCCAATACCCACGGCACCGGCTGCACCCTCTCCAGCGCCATTGCCTCCAACCTGGCCAAGGGCTATGATCTGGACACCGCCGTGGAGCGGGCCAAGGCCTATATCTCCGGCGCGCTGGGCGCCATGCTGGATCTGGGCCGCGGCCGGGGACCCATGAACCACATGTTCGGGCTGAGAGGGGAGTTCGTGGAATGATCACGTCCGTCATCACTGCGGCGTTTGCCGTGGCATATCTGGCAGTGACGGTGTGGCTGTGCCGGGGGATCCGGCTGGATGCCCGGGCGCTGAGCCTGGGGGGCGTGGTGTGCGCGCTGACGCTGGTGCTGGCCACCATCCGCATTCCCCTACCCACGGGATCCAACATCACCTGCGGGTCCTGGATTCCCCTGATGCTGCTGGCGCTGATCTATGATTACCGTCTGTCCATGCTGACGGGCTGGGTGTGCGGCATCCTGGCCATGGTCCTGATCCCCGGATGGCAGGCGGTCCACTGGGCCCAGGTCTTTGTGCAGCAGCTGGTGTGCTTTTCCTGTTTGGGCTATGCCGGCGTCTTCGGCGCGGAGAAGCGGCGGAGGGCCGTGTGCGGCATGGCCCTGGCCGTGGCGATCCGCTGCGCGGGCCATGTGCTCAGCGGCGTGATCTTCTATTCCCAGAACGCCTGGGACGGCTGGGGGGCCTGGGGCTACAGCCTGGCGTTCAACTCCTCCCGGCTCATCGAGGGCGTTTTGAGCATTCTGATCGTATCGGTGCTGCCGCTGGGAGTCCTGCGGCGGACCATGGTAAAACAAGGAGGAACGGTATGAGCACGGTAGAGCGGCTTTTGAAGGCCACGGAGGACATCTGGGCGGGCTATCACGAAAAGCCCTTTGTCCGGGGACTCAAGGACGGGACGCTGGACGTGAAGAAATTCCGGCGGTACATCATCCAGGACTACTGGTATCTCATGGACTACACCAAGGTGTTCGCCGTGGGTGTGTCCAAGAGCAACAGCGTGGAGGTCATGAAGCTCTTCGCCAAGTACATCCAGGCCATCCTGGACGGCGAGGTGAATGTCCACAACGGCTACATGGGGTTGTTCGGCATCACCCAGGAGGAGCTGGACCA
>CALWXI010000068.1 GCA_944385455.1 uncultured Oscillospiraceae bacterium
CCTTGACCCGCTGGGCCACCTGGCGGAGGTTGAAGTGGCCGGGCACGCACTCGCTCCAGGCGTTGGCGATGCCGATGACGGGGCGCTTGAGGTCGTCCGTGGTGAAGCCCATGGACTTGAGGGTGGCCCGGTAATACTGGTTGCCCAGGCCCTCCAGGATGTGCTTGCTGCGTTCCATAATCATCCGACTCCTTATGATTCTAAAGTGTGGGAATTGCAGGAAAATCCAATTCTTTTTCTATCATACCATTCCCGGCGGAGGGCTGTCAATCCGCCGGAGGCGGAGGCGGAAAAAAACCGGCGGGAGCGTTGACAAAGGACGCCGGAGGCGAGTATAGTAAGGATAACGGCAAGGCCCGTGGGAGACGGAAACGGATTCCGCTCCAAGGAAAAACCGGCGGGGGACCTCCCGCCGGAACAGATAAGGAGAATGGTTATGGATGTAAGCAAGATGCCCACCATGGACAGCGTCGCCCGCTTCAAGGCCGCGATGGAGTCTGACAAGGGCGCGCTGGGTCCCTTCATGATCAGCACCGATCCCGCTTTTGTGGAGGCCGCTGGTTACGCCGGGTATGATTTCGTGCTGCTGGATATGGAGCACGGCACCACCACCCATCAGACCCTGCCCAACCTGATCCGCGCCGCCAACGTGGCGGGCGTGTGCCCCGTGGTCCGCGTGCCCCGCGGCACCGATATCTGGATCGACCAGGCTCTGGACGTGGGCGCCGGCGCCGTGATGGTCCCCCAGATCGACACCGCCGAGCAGGCCCGGGCCGCCGTGGCCGCCGCCAAGTTCTCTCCCATCGGCAACCGCGGCACCTGCCGCTTCGTCCGTTCCGCCGGCTTCGGCGCCATCCCCGGCAAGGACTACTTCGCCAAGGCCCAGGACACCATGGTCATCGTCCAGGCCGAGGGCAAGAAGGCCGTGGAGAACCTGGACGAGATCCTGGACGTTCCCGGCATCGACGTGGTGTTCGTGGGTCCCTATGACCTGTCCAGCTCCCTGGGCCTGGTGGGCCAGATCGACCACCCCGACGTGGTGGAGTGCATCAAGGGCATCATCGCCAAGGCGTCCGCCAAGGGCGTGAAGGTGGGCTGCTTCGCCGACTCCGTGGAGGGCGGCAAGAAGTGGCGCGACCTGGGCGTGAAGTTCATCGGCTACGCCTGCGACACCTACATCTTCATGCAGGGCGCCAGGGCCGACGTGGAGAGCTTCGCCAAGTAACAAGTCCATATGGAAAAGGACCCCCGCGGACACGGCCCGCGGGGGTCCTTTTTGTCCGCCTTTGCAAAGATTTGACCTGTCCGCCGTCAGAGACTTCACATGGGGGGAATAAACTGGAAGCAGTTCCGAAAAGCCCCTTGACAAACTGTGTTAACTGTACTATTATTACTAATACACTAGTACAGTGATACAAGAAGACCCGAAAGATCATGCTTTGAAGAAATCCGCCGCGCTGCGTCGTGATCAGAACAAAAGCCTGCGGGAGACGGGAGGAACGGCTGTGAAGATTTTGCTGACCACGGATTGGTATGCCCCTGCGGTGAACGGGGTGGTGACATCGGTGATGAATCTGAAGCGGGAGCTGGAGCGCAGGGGCCATGAGGTCCGGGTGCTGACCCTCTCCCGCACGGCCCGGACGGAGGAGCGGGACGCCGTGACGTACCTGGGCTCCATGCCGGCGGGGCTGGTGTATCCCGGCGCCCGGCTGCGCACGGCCCTGGCGGGGCGGTATGTCCGGCGGCTGGTGGCCTGGCGGCCGGACGTGGTCCACTCCCAGTGCGAGTTCTCCACCTTTTTCCTGGCCCGGCGCATCGCCCAGGAGGTGGGGGCGCCCCTGATCCACACCTACCACACGGTGTATGAGGATTACACCCACTATTTCTCTCCCAGCGTCCGGCTGGGGCGCACGGCGGTGACGCTGCTGACGCGGTGGGTGGCGGCCCAGGCCAGCTGCATGCTGGCTCCCACGGGGAAGGTGCGGCTGCTGCTGGAGGATTACGGGGTGAAGAGCCCGGTGTTCGTGGTGCCGTCGGGCATCGACCTGAGGCGGTTCCGCCGGGAGGCGGACCCCTGGCGCACGGCGGTGCTGAAAGCGGGGCTGGGCATTCCCCAGGAGAATCTGGTGCTGGTGAGCGTGGGACGCCTGGCGGCGGAGAAGAATCTGGAGGAGCTGCTGGACATCCGCGCCCGTCTGGACGGCGGCGTGACGCTGCTGCTGGTGGGGGACGGCCCCCACCGCGCCCGGCTGGAGGCGCGGGCGGCGGAGCTGGGCCTCACCGCCCCGGCGGTGGTGTTTGCCGGGATGGTGCCGCCGGAGCAGGTGGGAGACTGGTATCAGCTGGGGGACCTGTTCGTCAGCGCCTCCACCAGCGAGACCCAGGGCCTGACCTACGCCGAGGCCCTGGCCGCCGGCGTCCCGGCGCTGTGCCGGGCGGACCCGTGCCTGGGCGGCGTGATCCGGGACGGGGAGAACGGCTGGCAGTACCGGGACACGGGGGATTTCATGAGAAGGCTGGAGGAGTTCCGCAGCCATCCCCAGCGGCGGGAGCGGATGAAAGCCGCCGCCCGGCGCAGCGCGGAAGCGTTCTCCGCGGAGGAATTTGCCCGGCGGGCGGAAGAAATTTATCGCGGCCAATTGGAAAGAATGAGTCGGGGAGAGGAGGTGTCCGCGTGACGCAGCCAATGGAAAAAACGGTCCTGCGGGCGGTGTCCATGACGGGGTTCGCGGTGTGCGTGCTGCTGGCGCTGTGGGGCTGGCAGACGGGAGTGCTGACCTCCCAGGAGCGGCTGGAGGCCCTGGTGAAAAGCTGCGGAGCGGCGGGGGCGGTGCTCTTCACCGTGTTTCAGGCGGTGCAGGTGGTGGTGCCCATCCTGCCCGGCGGCCTGGGGTGCCTGGCGGGGGTGCTGCTGTTCGGCCCGGTGATGGGGTTCGTGTACAACTATGTGGGCATCTGCATCGGGTCCCTCATGGCCTTCGCCGTGGCCCGCAGCTGCGGAAAGCCCCTGCTGGGCCTGCTGTTCTCCCAGCGGACCATCGACAGATACAGCCGCTGGGCGGAGGAGAAGGACCGCTTTGCCCGGCTCTTCGCCCTGGCCATTTTCCTGCCGGTGGCGCCGGACGACTTCCTGTGCTACCTGGCGGGGACCACCGGCATGTCCTGGCGGCGCTACACCGCCATCATCCTGCTGGGCAAGCCCTTTGCCATCGCCCTGTACAGCCTGGGACTGACGGCGCTGTGGCAGCTGCTGGTGCGGTAACGAACAAAGGAGGAACGCGCAATGGAGATCTATATCTACGGCGGCGGCGAGCGGCTGGTGGGCAGAAGCGGCGTGGGACAGGCCATCCGCCACCAGCGCGAGGCGCTGCGCCGGGCGGGACTGCCCGCCTCGGACCGCTGGAGCCGGGATACCGGCGCGGTCCAGATCAACACGGTGCTGCCGGACGCGGTGCTCACGGCCCTGCATGCCCGGCTCCACCGGCGGAAGGTGGTCTGGTACGGCCACTCCACCATGGAGGATTTCCGGGACTCCTTCGTGGGGTCCAACCTGCTGGCCCCCTGGTTCCGGCGGTGGATCACCTTCTGCTACGGCCTGGGGGACGTGGTGGTGACCCCCACCCCCTACGCCCGGGAGCTGCTGCTGCGCTACGGCGTGCGCCGCCCGGTATACAGCCTGTCCAACGGCGTGGACACGGACTTCTTCGCCCCGGATCCCGCCCTGCGGGACGCTTTCCGCTCCCGATACGGCTTGAAGGAGGGGGAGAAGGCGGTGATCTCCGTGGGCCACACCATCGCCCGCAAGGGTCTGCCGGAGTTTCTGGACCTGGCGGCGCGGATGCCCCGGGTGCGGTTTTTCTGGTTCGGCTGGACGGATCCCCGACTGGTGCCCGCCGCCGTCCGGGCGGCCATGGCCGCGGCGCCGGAAAACGTGTGCTTTGCCGGCTTCGTGGATCGGGAGCGGCTGCGGGAGGCCTACTGCGGCGCCGACGCCTTCGCCTTTTTGAGCCGGGAGGAGACGGAGGGCATCGTGGTGCTGGAGGCCCTCGCCTGCGGCATCCCGGTGCTGGTGCGGGACATCCCCGTCTACCGCCGCTGGCTCAAGGACGGGGAGAACGTCTACAAGGCCGCCGACGAAGAGACGGCGTACCGCCGCCTCTCCGGCATCCTGGACGGCACGCTGCCGGATCTCACGGCGGCGGGCCGGGCGGTGGCCCAGGCCCGGAGCCTGGAGGCCGTGGGCCGGTGCCTGGGGGAGATCTACCGCCGGGAGCGCATTCTCCATCCCGCTCCCGCCCCTCTTCCGCCCCGGCGCGTCCGGGTGTGACGCGTCCGCGCGCGGCAGACGCCGCGCGCGGTTTTTTTATGCCTGTTTTCAGAGCGGAAGCTGGCGCATCGGCCAAAAATTTAAAAAAATTTTTATATTTCCGGGGTTTGACATTGGCCTGGAATGTGATACAATACCGGCGAACGAAAACGATTACCTTTGAAAGGCGGAGATACGTATGAGAAAGACGAAGATCGTCTGCACCCTGGGTCCCTCCACGGACCGGGAGGGCGTGCTGCGGGAGATGATCGAGGCGGGCATGAACGTGGCCCGGTTCAACTTCTCCCACGGCAGCCACGAAGAGCACAAGGCCCGGCTGGACGCCCTCAAGCGCCTGCGGGAGGAGCTGAACCGTCCGGTGGCGGCCATGCTGGACACCAAGGGGCCCGAGATCCGGCTCAAGCAGTTTGCAAACGGCCCGGTGCAGCTGCGTACCGGCGAGGAGTTCACCCTCACCACGGCGGAGGTCCCCGGCGACGAGCACCGCTGCTCCATCACCTACGCGGACCTGCCCGGGGATGTGAAGGAGGGGGACACCATCCTCCTGGACGACGGCCTGGTGCGGCTGACGGTGCTGGAGACCACCGAAACGGACATCCGCTGCCGGGTGGAAAACGACGGCATCATGAAGGACAAGAAGGGCGTCAACGTTCCCGGCGTGCGGCTGAACATGCCGTACATGAGCCAGCGGGACCGGGACGACATCCTCTTCGGCGTGGAGCAGGGCTTCGACTACATCGCCGCCAGCTTCGTCCGCTCCGCCGCCGACGTGCGGGAGATCCGCAGCGTGCTGGACCGGGCGGGCTCCGCCATCCGGATCATCGCCAAGGTGGAGAACCAGGAGGGCATCTCCAACCTGCCCGAGATCCTCTCCGCCGCCGACGGCATCATGGTGGCCCGGGGCGATCTGGGCGTGGAGATCGACTTCACCGAGATCCCCATCCTGCAAAAGGACATGATCGCCCAGTGCGTGGCCTGCGGCAAGCCGGTCATCACCGCCACCCAGATGCTGGACTCCATGATGGAGAATCCCCGTCCCACCCGGGCGGAGATCACCGACGTGGCCAACGCCATCTATGACGGGACCTCCGCCATCATGCTCTCCGGCGAGACGGCGGCCGGCAAGTACCCGGTGGAGGCGGTGCGCACCATGGACGCCATCGCCCGCAAGACCGAGGCCAACGTGGGCACCGACATGCGGCCCCTGAAGGGCAAGTCCCGCTTGTCCATCACCGCCGCCACGGCCCACGCCGCCTGCACCACCGCCATGGACATCGGCGCCGACGCCATCCTCACCGTCAGCCAGCGGGGCGTCACGGCCCAGATGGTCAGCCGCTTCCGGCCCAGCACCACGGTGGTGGCGCTGCTGCTGGATCCCCAGGTGCAGCGGCAGATGGCCCTGTACTGGGGCGTGGAGCCGCTGACCATGCCCTACGCCAGCAGCACCGACGAGCTGGTGGAATTCGCCGTGAAGGCCGCGGTGGACGCCGGCATCGTCAAGCAGGACGACCTGGTGGTGGTCACCGCCGGCGTGCCCGTGGGCGTCACCGGCACCACCAACATGATCCGGGTCCATCAGGTGGGCGGGTCCCTGGTCAACGCCACCGGCATCGGCACCAAGAAGGCCACGGGCCGGCTGTGCGTGTGCCGCACCCTGGACGCCGTGGAGGAGAAGTTCCGCCCCGGCGACGTGCTGGTGGTGCCCTACACCACCAACGACCTGCTGCCCTATATCCGGGAGGCCGCCGCGGTGGTCAGCGAGGAGGCCAGCGCCGAAAGCCATACCGCCACGGTGGGCCTGACGCTGGATAAGCCCGTCATCGTGGGCGCCACGGACGCCACCCGCCGCCTCCAGGACGGCGTCATGGTGTCGGTGGACTGCGCCAGAGGCGTGGTGCAGACCCTGCCCCAGTAAAACATCGGAAGAAAAGCCCGCTCCGGAAGGAGCGGGCTTTTCCTGTACGCGCGGTCTGTGCGGCTTGCGGGATGTGGAAAAGACGTTCACAGGCGCTCTGAGCGAGAGGCGTTCATAGCGCGCGTTCCCTTCAGTGCTCCTGAGACTGGCTGCGGACGGCGTCCAGATAATTGTACAGAGAGAATCGCGAAATCCCGTAGCTCTGGGCGATCCGGTCGCTGGATTTTTTGATCAGAAAGGCTCCGCGCTCGTCCAGGAATTGAAGCCCTTTCATTTTTTCCTCCCGCGTCATGTTTTCCACCGGTGTGCCTACATACCGGATCGACTGATCGATCAGGATGTCCAGCATTTCGTTTACGTCGTTGGTCACAATCTCCCGGGAAGTGATCTGCTTTGAAATGTCGTCTTCTGTTGCTCGAATCAATGTGTCGATCATGCTTCGGGTAGCGATCAGCTGCGTGATGTCCAGGTTGATGCAGATGGATCCCACGGCGATGCCGTCGTCGTTGAATAGGTAAATGGAGGTGGAACGCAGCAGTTTTCCGTTTTGGGATTGATTGATGTAGTTGTATTCGTCGGTTGCCGACTTGCTTCCGCGCATGACTTCCAGGCCGCGGCTCGTGATGGGGCCGCCTTCTTTGCGGTTTGTGACATGTCCGTTTTCAATGGCCAGGATGGTGTGGTCGTGGTCCTTTTCAAAGTCATGCAGCACGACTTCGCAATCGGGGCCAAACTGCTGCGCGATGCCGCGCATGATTTTTCTGAGGTTCTTTTCCTCACTTGACACGTTTTTCAAAGCAATGCTCCTCTCGTTATGAAAAGAAACTTTCTGATATTCTAACATATTTCGTGGGAACATTCAAACAGAATTTCTGAAAAATTCCTCGTAGTAAAACATATTGTTTTATTATTATAAAAAATTAGAAACTTTTCCCGCTGATTTATGCTTTTGAGACAAAAATTTTGCTGAAAGCCCTTGACATATCAGACTATTTGCTATATTATAAAACAAAATATTTGACATATCTGTCAAATTGTTTGGAGGTGCTGCTTTATGGATGCTTATGCGCGTTTGAAAGAGCTTGGGCTGCGGCTCCCGGAGGTGCCTGAACCCAGGGGGATGTTTCAGCCGGTCACGCAGGTGGGAAATCTCGTGTATCTCTCCGGACAAGGCAGCTACAGCGGGGATACCTGGGTCACCGGAAAGGTGGGGGCCATCACAACGCTGGAGGAGGCGCAGCAGGGGGCCAAATTGTGCATGCTGAATCTGCTGGCTGTCCTGGAAGGGTATTTGGGCGATTTGAATCGTGTAAAACGGCCGGTAAAGCTGCTGGGTTTTGTCAACGCGGCCCCTGATTTCACACAGCAGCCCGCGGTGATCAACGGAGCCTCCCAGCTGCTGCTGGATCTGTTCGGGGAAAACGGCCGTCACGCGCGGTCTGCCATCGGCGTGGGGAGTCTGCCCATGAACATCACCTGCGAAATCGAGGCGATTTTTGAAATCACGGATTGAGCACTTTCAAATGTATGTGGTGTGCAAAATCGGAATAAAGGAGAATGGATATGAAAAAGTTGTCAAAAAAGTTCTTCGCGCTGATCCTGGTCCTTGGTCTGCTGACCGGCTGCGCCGGAAGGGATGAGCCCGCCGCTGACGAGCCTGAGGGAGAAACCGCGGAACAGCCCATCACCATCTCGCTGTCCCATGAGGCCAATCCGGGAGAGGGCCGCTATCTTGCGGCTGAAAAGTGGAAGGAGCTGGTGGAGGAACGCTCCGGCGGAAGCATCACGGTCAATCTCTATCCGTCCAGTCAGCTGGGTTCCAAGGACGATGTCATGGAACAGATTCTGATGGACGAGCCGATCCTTCTGAATACGGACGGATCCTTCCTTTGCGAGTATGGCGCTCCTGAGATTGCCATTTTGTCCATGCCGTATGTGTTCGACACGTGGGACCAGGTGGATGAGCTGATGGCATCGGACTGGTTCGCGGAGCAGGAGGCCCAGCTGGCGGAAAACGGGATCCGTGTTGTGAATGCAAACTGGGTGCTGGGCGAACGCCAGCTGATCACCACCAAGCCGGTTTATGAGCTGGCGGATCTGAAGGGAATGAAGATCCGCGTCCCCAACAACACCATGAGCGTTGTGGAGTTTGAATGCTTCGGCGCCGCCTCCACGCCCATGGCGCTGGGAGATGTTTATACCTCCCTGCAGCAGGGAACGATCGACGGTCAGGAAAACCCCATTGACTTCCTGTACAATGGCGGCTACGGAGAAGTCTGCGACTATGTGACGCTGACCGGGCATGTGAAGATGCCGCTGCAGTGGGTCATGAGTGAAAATGTCTGGAATCGCATGAGCGCCAACCAGCAGGAGATTTTGGTGGAGGCCGGTGTGGAGGCAGGCTTGATGAACAACGAGATCTGCCTGAACTCGGAAGAGGAATACAAACAGAAATTCCGCGATGACGGCGTTACGGTGATCGAGCTGGATGACGCCAAGCTGCAGGAATTCAAGGATGCCATCGTTCCGCTGTATTCCCATCCTGAGGTCATTGCCGACTGGAGCGATCCGGACCTGTACCAGACCATTCGGACGATGCTGGCCGGCTGACGCCGCGGGGTCCTTTGCCCGAAACAGAACACTTGATTTCACACAAAGGGCGGCCGGCGCAGGCCGGCCGCCCCTGGGGAAAGTGAGGTAGTGTCGTGAAAATAACGCGGAAAAAAGTCGGCCGGGCCATCGCGAATCTGGACTTGTATATTGCCTGTGCGCTGCTGGCTTTTTTGATTGGGCTGACGTTTGTGGGGGTGTTCATGCGGTATGCGTTCAACGCTCCGCTGGTGTGGCAGGAGGAGGTGCAGCTGGGGGTTTTTCTCTGGGTCACCTTTTTGGCCGGCAGCGCGGGCTTCCGCATGGGCGGACATGTTGCCATTGAGATCCTCGTGGACCAGCTGCCCCGAAAGCTGCGCATGATGGCGGAGATTGCGGTTGCCGTCCTTGTGGTGCTGCTGCTGGCGTATTTGGCAAAAAACGGATTTGTGTATGTGGAGACTCTGATCCGAGGTTCCCGGGAGACCGCCATCCTCCGCGTCCCGTATGAGTGGATTTACGGGATCCTTCCGGTTTCCTGCGTTTTGATGATCATCAGCCAGATCTATGCCGTCATCATCCGCTATTTCCCCGGAGAAGAGAGCGGTCACAGCCCTGAGGAAGGAGATGCGGTATGAGTCCCGTCGTGATTGCGTTTGTTGTTTTGCTGGTGCTGCTGTTTTTAAAGGCGCCGGTATTCATTTCCATGCTTGCCGGCGTAGCCAGCTATATGCTGATCAACCCGGACATCAACTCCCAGATCATCGCCCAAAAGTTTATCTCCGGCTGTGAAAGCATCAGCCTGATGGCGATTCCCTTTTTTGTCTGCGCAGGCATTTTCATGAATTATTCCGGCATCACCCGCCGCATCATGAATTTCTGTGAGGTGCTGACGGGACGGCTGCCGGGAGGGCTTGCGCAGGTCAACATCCTGCTGTCCACATTCATGGGCGGACTGTCGGGTTCCAGTCTGGCGGATGCGGCGATGCAGTCCAAGATGCTGGTGCCCGAGATGGAGAAGAAAGGGTTTTCCAAGCCGTTTTCCAGTGTGGTCACGGCCTTCTCGTCGCTGATCACCCCCCTGATCCCGCCGGGATTGGCCATGATCGTGTATGGTACGATCGCCAATATCTCCATCGGCCAGCTGTTTGTTTCGGGCCTGGGGATCGGCATCTTGCTGTGCGTGGCCTTGATGCTGCTGACGGCGGTCATCTCCAGAAAACGGGGCTATGGACAGCTGCGGGAAGATCGCGTCACGGCAAAGGAGTTCTGGCAGGCATTACGAGGCGCTGCCCTTCCGCTGTGCCTGCCGATTATTATTATCGGCAGCATCCGCATCGGGATCTGCACGGCCACGGAGGCCGGCGCGATGGCGGTGGTTTATTCGCTGGCGCTGGGCGTTTACTATCGGGAGATCACCTGGAAGGATATCGTGGCCGGCCTCAAGGAGACGGCCATCAGTACGGCGGGCATCATGCTCATTGTGGGAGCCGCTTCCTGCTTCTCCTGGATCATGACCAAAGAACAGCTGCCGCAGCTGGTGGCGACGGTCATGATTGATCTCATCAAAAACAAGTACATCTTCCTGCTGCTCACCAATATTCTGCTGCTCATCGCCGGCATGTTCCTGGAGGGCAATGCCATCATGCTGATGCTGGTGCCGCTGATGACGCCCATCGCCGCAGCCTACGGGATCCATGAGATCAACTTCGCGATGATGTTCATCTTTAACATTGCCATCGGCTCCATCACTCCGCCCATGGGAACGTGCATGTTCGTCACCTGCGGCATTACCAAGTGCTCTACCAAGGACTTCATCAAGGAGTCCCTGCCGTTCTTCGGCATCATGCTGCTGCTGCTGATGCTCATCTCTTACGTGCCCATCGTGTCCACGGGGCTGGTTGAACTGATCTATTAACCTGAGTTTCACGGCGGGAATACCGCTCTTTGATTGGGGGTCCAATATGAAGGAAGAGAACCCGATTTCGTTTGTTTGTTCGCTCTGCGGACGGCCCTACGCCATGGAAGCCGGGAGGGACCGGCATCTGTGCCCCGTTTGCAGCGGATCCATTGAGCCGGTGTATGATTTCCACGGCAAAAAGGAGCATTACCGTTCCATCCTGCGGCGGGGCAGCTCCCACGGCATCTGGGGGTACCGGGAATTGCTGCCCGTTGACCCGGATGTGGTGCCGGTCACGCTGGACGAGGGCAATACTCCGCTGCTGCAGGCGGATCATTTGGCAAGAGAACTTGGCGTGCGCCGGCTGTACTTGAAAAATGAGACGCTGAATCCATCGTATACTTACAAGGATCGCTTTGCCACCATTGCTGTCTCCATGGCAAAGCACAAGGGGAGGCATACCATTGCGCTGGGCTCCGCGGGCAATGCGGCGGCGGCGCTGGCCGCGTTTGCGGCCAGGGGAGGAATGGATTGTTTTGTCCTGCTGCCGCCCGGAGCCGTACAGGATCGCGCGCGGCAGATCCGGAGCTACGGCGCGAAGCTCATCACCATGGAAGAGACGATCAACGACTGCATCTTGATGGCGAAGCGGGGAGAGGACCTCTTCGGCTGGGAAAACGTCAGTACGGCTACCTGCTTCCATCCTTGGGCGGCAGAGGGGTATAAGACCATCGGCTATGAGATCGGCAGGCAGCTGGACTTTCGGCTGCCGGACTGGATCGTCTGTCCTGTGGGCGGAGGGGCGCTGCTGAGCAAGATCTACCGGGGCTGCCAGGATATGCTGGCATTGGGACTGATCGATCATCTGCCCCGCTTCGCCGGCGTGCAGGCGGAGGGGTGCATGCCGCTTGTGCGTGCCTATGAGACCGGGAAGGCCGTGGCGGATGACTGGGGGGTACCAGACACCATCGCGTTTGCCATTGCGGACGTATGTACCTTTGAATCTGCCACTGTTTTGTCGCTGCTCCGCAGTACCGGCGGTACCGCCGTGGCTGTTTCCGATCCGGAGATCCTGGAGGCGATGCAGGCCACCGGCCGTAAAGAGGCCGTTTTGGCAGAGCCCGCAAGCGCTGTGACGGTGGCCGGCGTGAAAAAGCTGCTGGCCGGCGGAACGATCTCGCGGGAAGAGTCTGTCTGCTGCATCATCTCTGGAAACGGTGTGCGGGATCTGCCCCTGATGGTTCAGGGACTTCCTGAGGTTCCCCGGGTGGGAGTGGACGATGTGGAAGGACTGCGTGCGGCGGTGGCGGCGTATCAGAAAGGAAAAGAATAAATGAGTATCTCGTTTCGCGGAAGAGCTGACGAGCAGGAAATTGTGGCTCTGCTCAGTGATTTGGTACGGATCAACAGCATCAACCCCTATGCCGGAACCCTGGGGGTCGACGGCAACGGCGAGCCGGATATGATCCGGTACATAGCCGGTTATTTTGATGCGCGGGAGATCCCATACACCCTGCAGGAGGTGCTTCCTCAGCGCTGCAACCTGGTTGCGCATATCAAAGGGCGCGGTATGGGAGCTCTGGTGTTTGAGGCGCATGTGGATACAGTGACTGTGGACGCGATGGTGATCGATCCCTTTGATCCTGTCTGCCGGGACGGCAGGCTGTATGGGCGTGGAAGCAGCGACTGCAAGGGCAGCGTCGCCACCATGATGTATGCGTTCTCCATGCTGAAAAAAATGAATGTCACGCCGGATTGCGACATTTATTTTGTGGCTGCCGCGGATGAGGAATATGCGTATCGCGGAGTGCTGAAATTCCTGGAGGACGGCAGGCGCTATGATGGCGCTGTGATCGGGGAGCCCACCAGCTTGCGGGTCTGCATTGCCAACAAGGGCGTCACCCGGTTTTTTGTGACGGCCCGGGGGACTGCCTGCCACAGCTCCATGCCCTGGAAGGGGCACAATGCGATCGTGGATATGGCAAAGCTGATCACAAAGATCCAGGAGCGGATTCAGCCCCGGCTGGCGGAGTATGTGCATCCGCTGATCGGGCCCCGTACGCTCAGCGTTACCACCATTCAAGGCGGGGAATTGGTGAATATCACTCCGGATTTCTGCCGGATTCAGATCGATGTGCGCACGTTGGCCGGCGATACGTTCTCGGGCTTGGCGGCGGACATCCAGGCGCTGATCGACGAGATGAAGGCGGAGGACCCCGCCGTGGATATCACCATAGAGCCCGCATACCTGGAGGATCAGTGCATGGAGACACCGGAGAGTGCGTCCATTGTGCAGGCCGCTTGTGCCGCTTGCGACAAGATCCTGGATGCGCATCACATTGACGGCCTGTTCTGCGGCTGCGACGCCACGAAATTCTCCCGCGCGGGCACGCCGGCGCTGGTCTTCGGCCCTGGCGATATCAAGGTGGCGCACACGGTGGATGAATTTGTCCCGATCTGTGAACTGACAAAGGCGGCGGAGGTCTATGCGCAGCTGTGCGTGGACTTCCTTCCCCAAAGAGACGGTTAGAATCCTCGAAAGACAGCCTGCGTTTCTCTGAAAAAGGGAGCCGCCGCAGAAATCCGATTTCTGCGGCGGCTCCCTTCCTGCGCTCCGCGGCCCGGTAAAAGTGTCCGCATGGGCCTCTGACCCCGCGGGCACGGAGGCTGCGCGTCTTTTCAGAAGAGGCCGGTGATTCTGCCGTCCTCGTCCACGTCGATCTTCTCGGCGGCGGGGACCTTGGGCAGGCCCGGCATGGTCATGATGTCGCCGGTGAGGGCCACCAGGAATCCGGCGCCGGCGGAGACCTTCAGGTTCCGCACGGTGATGGTGAAGCCCTCGGGGGCGCCCAGCTTCGCGGCGTCGTCGGAGAAGGAGTACTGGGTCTTGGCCATG
The DNA here is from genome assembly GCA_944385455.1 of uncultured Oscillospiraceae bacterium. Taxonomy (GTDB): domain Bacteria; phylum Bacillota; class Clostridia; order Oscillospirales; family Oscillospiraceae; genus Oscillibacter. Next base: position 13,628 of record CALWXI010000068.1, read on the forward strand.
CAGATGGGGAGCTTGCCGAAGCCCAGGGCCTCCAGCTCCGCGGCCTGCTTCCGGGCGGCGGGGGTGAGGGTCACGCCGTCGGCGCGGTAGATCCGGCGCGCGATGTCGGTGAGCTTTTTTTCGATGGGGTCCTCGGTGTCGTAGGCGAAGCGGAAATCGCCGGGCTGCTGGCAAAGCCGCACCACTTCCTCCGCCAGGGCGATGCCTCCCTGGCCGCCCTTGGCCCACACCTCGCTGAGGGCCACATTGACGCCCAGGGCGCGGCACTTGTCCTCCACCAGCCGCAGCTCGGCGGCGGTGTCGGTGGGGAAGGCGTTGACGGCCACCACGCAGGGCAGCCCATAGACCTTCGTGATGTTCTCCACGTGGCGCAGCAGGTTGGGAAGCCCCCTCTCCAGGGCTTCCAGGTTCTCGGTGTTCAGCTCCGCCTTGGGGACGCCGCCGTGGTTCTTCAGTGCCCGGACGGTGGCCACCACCACCACGGCGCTGGGCCGCAGTCCCGCCAGGCGGCACTTGATGTCCAGGAATTTCTCCGCGCCCAGGTCCGCGCCGAAGCCCGCCTCGGTGACGGCGTAGTCCCCCAGCCGCAGCGCCATCCGGGTGGCCATGACGGAGTTGCAGCCGTGGGCGATGTTGGCGAAGGGACCGCCGTGGATGAAGGCGGGGGTGCCCTCCAGGGTCTGGACCAGGTTGGGCTTCAGGGCGTCCTTCAAAAGCGCCGCCATGGCGCCCTCGGCCTTGAGGTCGTGGGCGGTGACGGGACGGCCGTCGTAGGTGTAGGCCACCACCATCCGGCCCAGCCGGGCCTTGAGATCGGGGATGTCCGCCGCCAGGCAGAGGACGGCCATGACCTCGCTGGCCACGGTGATGTCGAATCCGTCCTCCCGGGGCACGCCCTGCATCCGGCCGCCCAGGCCGTCCACCACATTGCGCAGCTGCCGGTCGTTCATGTCCACGCAGCGCTTCCAGGTGATGCGCTTGACGTCGACGCCTAAGGCGTTGCCCTGCTGGATGTGGTTGTCCAGCATGGCCGCCAGCAGGTTGTTGGCCGCGCCGATGGCGTGGAAGTCCCCGGTAAAGTGGAGGTTGATGTCCTCCATGGGCACCACCTGGGCGTGCCCGCCGCCGGCGGCGCCGCCCTTGACGCCGAACACCGGCCCCAGGGACGGCTCCCGCAATGCCACCAGGGTGTGCTTGCCCAGGCGGCGCATGGCGTCCGCCAGGCCCACGGTGGTGGTGGTCTTGCCCTCGCCGGCGGGAGTGGGGTTGATGGCGGTGACCAGGATCAGCTTGCCGTCACTCCGTGCGGATTCCCGCAGCAGACGGTAGTCCACCTTGGCCTTGTAGTTGCCGTAAAGCTCCAGGTACTGCTCGTCCACCCCGGCCACGGCGGCAATGTCCCGGATGGGCTTCATCACGCAGGACTGGGCGATCTCGATGTCGGAGAGAATCTTCATAAACGCGGCCTCCATGTTTTTGATGTTCCGGCTGCCCGGAAAGGTATTACTTCTCACGGAACATCACTATATCACGAATCCCGGCGAAAGGGAAGGGGAAAATCCATAAGCGGTCTGCGGAGTTGCTTGCCTCTGGTATAAGCAAAACGAATCGTGAAGCGTAAAA
>CALWXI010000069.1 GCA_944385455.1 uncultured Oscillospiraceae bacterium
CCTGCGCTCCGTCACCACCAGCGACTTCATGACCGCCGACTGGACCCGTATTCCCTACGACGTGCTGGACCGGGTCAGCGTCCGCATTGTCAACGAAGTCCCCCATATCAACCGCATCGTCTACGACATCACCAGCAAGCCGCCTGCCACCATCGAGTGGGAATGACGCTCGAAACGGCGCAAATCCGCATGAATACAGGCTTTTTTGCCCGTCCATATTGCTCTTGATACTGGATTGATACTATTTGTGTCCGCCCGGTACTCTCAAGAGAATAATCCAAAAGGGACAAGCAAAACCGCCCTGCTGAATTTGTCGTTCAGCAGGGCGGTTTTGCTTGTCTTATTCATTTTTCCGCCAGGGGATATCATACTCGCTTTCCTTGCTGTCGTCGCAGGGCAGTATCAAGGATTGAACTTTATCAGATACAGGGCGGAGACGTATCCGGCGGTCCCCCGCCCGCACATGAATCCGCCGCTGCCTCCATACAATAAAACCGCCGGGGCATCCCGTTCCCGGCAGATTATCTGTCAGGAGGACCACCATGGATCCCATCGTCTCCGCCGGCTGCAGCGCCATGAGCTGGCGCACCGAGGAGGGCCTGCATCTTTGGGGCAGGACCTTCGATTTTCACTGTCTCCCCCCGGATACCCGTATCACCCATCTCCCCCGGGGCACCGCATACCGCCTGTGCGACAGCCCGGCTGCGCCTGCCCAAACCGCCGCTTACGCTGCAATGGGCACCGGCCTGCTGCTGCCCGCCCTGCCTGCCCCGGCGCTGTATGAAGGGATCAACGATCAGGGCCTCATGGGCGGTCAGCTCTACTACCGGACCTTTGCCCACTATCCCGCCGAAGCACGGCCGGGCACGCTGGCCCTGCAGCCGCCGCTGCTGGTATATCACCTGCTGGCCAAATGCGCCAGTGTGGAAGAAGCGGTCCGGACTTTGGAGGAGGAGATCACGCCGGTATCACTGCCCCTGCTGGGGTCAGTACCGCCCCTTCACTGGGCCTTCACCGACCGCAGCGGGGAAACCGTCATCGTGGAGCCGGATCAGGAGGGCCTGCGCATCTACCGCCGTACCGTAGGCGTCATGACCAACAGTCCCGGCTATTCCTGGCACCGGCTGAATCTCCTGAACTACGCCGGGGCCCGGGATCTGGAGCACCTGCCTCCGGACTTGGAGGATTGCCCGGCCTCCTGCTTTTCCGCCAGCGGCAGTCAGAGCCTGCCCGGGGGCTGGACCTCTCCCGCACGGTTCGTGCGGCTGGCCTTTCTGCGCCGCTATGCCCTGCGGGGCGCCGGAGAGACCGACGGTGTGGCCCGGATGTTCCGCCTGTTCCAAAGCGCCGCCTTCCCGCTGGGCATCGCGCGGCTGGAGGAAGAGGGCCACGCCTGGGATTACACCGTCTATACCAGCGTCATGTGTGCCGAAACCCGGCGTTTCTACTGGACCACCCACGAAAATCAGCGCATCCAGGTCGCGGAGCTGGACGCGCTGGCCGGCCGCACGGCTCCTGTCCAACTGGAACTGGGCCGGGAGGCGGATTTTGCCGTGCGGACACCCCGCTGAGCAAGCCCACGGGCACTGAAAATTTTCTCACAAATCCTCAAAAAATACGTGACAAACGCGAAGCCGTGTGCTATGCTATATCCGTGGTTAGTCATAGATAACCACGGATGCAGTACCGGCCCCCTCTGGTTTTCTGACTCGGATCTCCTTTTTCCCCCTCAAAGCCCCCGCACGGGTCCCGTGCGGGGGCAACTCCTGTCATCCCATCTAAGCCATCCGCCTGTAAAGAACCGTTTTCTCCTCCCGACCTGTGGTATCATGGGCGTACTTTGCCGGGGCACCCCTCCCCGGCCACGCAGGAGGAACCGCTATGGAAAAACGCATGCTTGCTGCCCTGGCTCTGCCTGTGGCGGCGGCCCTGCTCTGGGCCATGCCGCCCGTCAGGGCGGAGAGCGCCCCGTCCCAGGAAGAACTGTACTATCTGGCTGCGGAGGTGGTGGACACGCAGGACGGACAGACACGCTTTGCCCAGATCGACGGGGAGAACCCCACACTGTACATCTACACCGCATCCGGAATTTTTCCGGACCACATCCCCTATCTGCTCACCATGGACACCCAGGGCACCGACTCCCCCGCTGACGACACCGTGCTGGTGGTCTGGGGGTGCATGAGCGGCGCGGAATCCAGTTCCCCTGTGCAGCCATAAGCCCGCCTTTTTCTGTAAGATCCTGTTTATAAGCAGTAAAAATCCCGGAAACCCCGGGATTTTTCTGTTTACACCACATATTTGGCATGGTATAATGACTTGTCTTCCGGGTCGCCGGAGGACAAGTCATTCTTTTGCAAATAAGGCGGATCTTCTTATGTTCTCCTGGCTGACCTCTACCTTTCTGGGGAAGCTCATTTCCACGTTTTTCCTCTCCATGGTTCCGGTGATCGAGCTGCGGGGCGGCCTGCCCTACGGCATCGCCCTGGGGCTGGATTATCCCGCCGCCCTGATTGCGGCGGTGCTGGGCAATATGGTCCCAGTGCCCTTTATCATCATCTACATCCGGCACATTTTTACATGGCTGCGCCGGCGCAGCTCCTGGTGGGACCTTCGGATTACCTACCTGGAGCGGAAAGCCCACCTGAAGGGCCGCGTGGTACAGAAATACAGCGCCATCGGCCTCTGTATCCTGGTGGCCATCCCCCTGCCGGGCACCGGCGCATGGACCGGCGCGCTGGTGGCCGCAGTGCTGGACATGCGGCTGCGGCGGGCGCTGCCCTCCATCTTTTTGGGCGTATGCATTGCCGCGGCCATCATGACCATGGTGACTTTCGGCGTGATTCACGTATTCTGATCCCATTCCTCAGTGAAACCCAGGGCGCACGGTGGTCCGTGCGCCCTGGGTTTTGATTTTATGTATCCAGTTCCGGGTTCGCATGTGCCAGCAATGCCTCCCGGGCCCGGGCGGGCAGGGATGCCGCCAGCAGGCAGGCCAGTCCCGTCCGCTCCTCCGCCGTCAGGTCCAATCCGGCCTCCTCCAGCCGGGCGGCGAGGCGGCGGACACCGCCGTCATAGGCTGCGGCCAAATGGCCGCCCTCCTCCGTCAACGAGATCTTTCCATACCGCTCTTGCAGGAGAAGGCCCCGTTCCCGCAGCACTCCCAGCATGCGGGTGACAGAGGGCTTGGAGACCCCCAGTGTCTTGGAAACGTCCACCGCCACCACCTGGGGCCGCGTCCGGGTAAGCTCATAGATGGCCAGCAAATACCGAAGGTGCGCCGCTGTCAGTTCCATATATCCATCCCCCCGCGGGCGGGCAGGGAGGGACCGCACAGCCCCTTCCGCCAGACAATTTATTTGTGGCAGTGCTTGCAGCTGCCGCAGTTTCCCGAGCAGTGCCCGCCGGACTTGTGTGTTCTCCACAACGACCGGATGGCCAGCGCCACCACGGCCAGCAGCACCGCACCCACCAGAATCTCTCCGAAAATCGCAGGCATATGTGCCTCCTCTCAGATCCCGGCGGCGGAGACGGAACGCAGGTCCCGGACCGCTTCACCCTGATAGCCTTTGCGCACCAGCAGATAGACGATGCCCGCCAGCAGCACCAGGGCCGCTGCGGTGAACACACCGAAGGTGGTTTCTCCGGTGAAGAGGCCGCCGATCTGATAGACGATCATGGAGACCACATAGGCAAAGCCGCACATATATCCGATGGCCCCCACAGTCCACTTGGCGCTGTTCATCTCCCGCTTGATGGCGCCCATGGCCGCAAAGCAGGGGGCGCACAGCAGGTTGAAGATCATGAAGGAATAGGCGTTCAGGCCGGTAAAGGCGGCGGCAATGGCGGGATAGAGGCCGGAGGCATCCTCCATCAGGTCCGCCTCACCGGCATAGTTGAAGGCAATGCCGAAGAAGTTGACGACCTCCTCCTTGGCGATCAGGCCGGTAATGGTGGCGCAGGTGAGCTTCCAGGCGTTTTCTCCCACCCAGCCCAGGGGATAGAAAATCCAGGCCACGGCACTGCCCACAGCGGCCAGCAGGGAGTTGTTCATGTCTTCCACAGCACCAAAGCTGCCGCCCTCAAATCCATAACCCATGAGGAACCAGAGGATGATGGAGGAGAGCAGGATCACCGTCCCCGCCCGGCGGATAAAGCTCCAGCCCCGCTCCCAGGTGGCCCGCAGCACATTGCCGGGGGCAGGAGCATGATAAGCAGGCAGCTCCATGACGAAGGGCGCCGGTTCTCCCGCGAAGATCTTGAACTTTTTGAGCATGATCCCGGAAATCACCACGGCCGCAATGCCGATCAGAAACGCGGACACCGCCACCA
>CALWXI010000070.1 GCA_944385455.1 uncultured Oscillospiraceae bacterium
CGGAACACCGACCGGTCCCGCACCGCCAGCACCAGACCCAGCAGCACCATCCCGCCGCAGTTACGCACCGTCACGATGGACGTGGGCGAGAGCCCCGCCGCCATCAGGCGGCGGTTCCAGATCCCGATGACGCCCCACAGCGCCGCGGCCGCCAGAATGGCGGCGCAGGCCCGGCGGGCGGATTTTTTTTGCGCCTCCATGGCGTCAATCCTCCCAGACGTTGCCGTTTCCGGTGGTGGTGTAATAGAACGTGTCGTTCTGGACGCACAGCACGATGTCCGGCTGGTAATCGGAAATATAATCCTTGAGGCTCTTGTCGGTGTAGTACCGCAGGTCCAGGATGTGTGTCTCGTCAAAGGAGGCGTAGAGCAGCGTCTCCAGCGCGTTGGTAAAGGAGTCGCCGAAGATCAGCACGTCCGGCAGCTCCGGCCGGTCCGTCTCCAGGACCGTCTCGGCAAAGTCCCCGCCCATATAGAGGTTGTACGTGGTGGGCATGTAGTCCTCCGCCGGGAGGACGAAGAGGGGCTTGTCGCTGGGGGCGCCGTTGTCCCACCGGGTATAGGCCACCGGGTCTTTCTGCACGCCGATCACCGCCCGGTCCGTGTTGGGCCAGAGGTTGTAGAGCTTGCGGTTCCGGGAGCCGATATAGGGATTGGGCAGCTCCACGAAGTCAATGTCCCCTTCCGTCAGCACCGGGAGGTCCCAGCCGTCCGCCGCCAGGAAGTCCTGAATGGCCCGGTAGGCGGCGTAGGCGCCGTAATAATTGTAGTGGTGGTCCACGGTGGAGTAGTACGCCGCCGGGCGGCCCAATGCCTCGTACACCGACCGCATATCCCAGAAAGTGACGCCGGCATCGGAGAGAGCCTGGGCGAACACGCGGTCCGCCGTCTCCGCCTCCCGGGCGTGACTGTTGAGGTAGTCCGGAAACAAGTCCTCAAAGTAGACCCGCTGTTCCGGGAAACCCGCATAGTAGAATGTCCCGCCGCACTCTTCCACGAACGCGCTGAAAGCGCCGAAGTCCTCCGCGATGGGCGCCGCGCTGTACTGATACGCCTCCTCGCTGTACTCGTCAAAGTCCAGCTTGGGCAGCAGCGCCGGAGCGTTCACCACCACGTCGTTCACCACCGGACGGCGCAGAAGATGCAGCTGCACGGCGGTATCCAGCTTCAAAAGGGTGGTGCGGCCGGGGGCATGGTCGGAGTACCAGCTCTCCAGATCCGTCCCGTAGCCGCCGTCCAGGAGGCTCTCCCAGGTCAGCTCCGGCAGCTCCGCCAGGGTGCGGTTTTCATAGTAGGCCGTGGTCTCCCGGTGGGACCAGAGGGCGGTGCCCGCAGGAACCGCGATCAGCACCGCCAGCAGCAGCGCCAGGAAGGCCCGGTTCATCCATTTATCCATATCCAGGGCCTCCTCTCAGAACTGAAAATACAGGAAGGAGCGGAAGGTGGAGCTTAAGAGCCGCACCACGGACCACCCCAGCAGGGCAAGGCCCAGCGCCTTGGGTCCCAGGGCCAGCACCATCCGGGCGGCGGAGCCGGACTGCCGCCGCAGCCAGCCCTCCAGCGCCGCCTTCACCGGCAGCGCGGCGGGGATGGCCGCCAGCAGCTCCCAGCGGAACTGCAGCAGATAGTAGAATGTCTCTCCGCTCCAGAGGCCGCCGGGCGCGGCGCCGCACATGGCCGAGAGCATCTGCCCCACCTGGGCGAGGCTCCCGGACCGGAAGAACACCCAGCCCACCACGATCACCGCCAGGGCGTAGACGTGCCGCACCGGGACCGGGAGCTTTTCCAGCCCCTTGCCCCAGAGGAATTTCTCCCCCATCAGCAGCGCGGCATAGTAAAGTCCCCAGAGCACGAAGTTCCAGGCCGATCCGTGCCAGAGGCCCGTCAGCAGCCACACCGCCAGGAGATTTGCGATTTGCCGCGCCCGGGCGCAGCGGTTGCCCCCCAGGGGGATGTACACATAGTCCCGGAACCAGAAGGAGAGCGTCATGTGCCAGCGGCGCCAGAACTCCGTGGCGGACCGGGCCGCGTAGGGGTAGTTGAAATTCTCCGGCAGGGAGAAGCCGAACACCCGGCCCAGTCCGATGGCCATGTCCGTGTAGCCGGAGAAGTCAAAGTAGAGCTGTAAGGTGTAGGCCACGGCCCCCAGCCAGGCAAGAGACATGGTCAGCCGGTCCCCGGAGGAGAAGGCCGCGTCGGCGATCTGCCCCAGGGCGTCGGCCAGCAGCACCTTCTTGGCAAGACCGAAGCAAAAGCGGGTGGCCCCCGCCGCGGCCTCCGCGCTGCTCTCATGGCGGTCCGCCAGCGCCGGGGCGAATTCCCCGTAGCGCAGAATGGGTCCCTGGAGGAGCTGGGGGAAAAACGCCATGAAGAGGGTCAGCCGGGCGGGATTTTTCTCCGCCGGGATGGTCCCCCGGTACACGTCCGTCAGGTACGCGATGGCCTGGAAGGTGAAAAAGGAGATGCCCGCCGGCAGGGCGATAGAGGGCGCCGTCACGTCCAGGCCCAGGGCCTGGAGGTTCCCCAGGAGGAAGCCGGTGTACTTGTAGTAGCCCAGCATGGCCACATTGGCCAGGATGCCGGCCAGGTACACGCCTTTCCGCCCCCGGCGGCCGGGGGAAACCAGCAGCGCCAAAAGCCAGTTCCCCAGGCAGGAGAGCAGCAGCACCGGCAGCAGCGCCGCGCCGCCCCAGGCGTAAAAGAGCAGGCTGAACACCAGCAGCACGCCGTTGCGCCCCCGCCGCCACCGCGCCGGCAGCAGAAAATAGCACACCAGCACCGCCGGTAAAAATCCGAACAAAAACACCATACTGCCAAAGGACATACGCTTCTCCCATTCCGCCGCCCCCGGCGGCATGATCTCAAGTTTCCCGCCGGGCCCGGCGGGGCGGTGTCACGGCAGCTGGAACGCCGCCGCCAGATACCCGATGCCGATCAGCACCGGGTAGACCACCCAGCCGATGCGCTGCATGGACAGGTAAAAATCCGACGGCTCCGGGTCCCGGACATCACAGCAGTGCTGGAGGTAAAAGAGGGCCCTGGGCCACGCCGCGTCCACTGCCAGCAAAGCGGAGAAGAACAGCATCACCACATACAGCCACACATTCCCCCGGGCGGTGAATTCCGG
>CALWXI010000071.1 GCA_944385455.1 uncultured Oscillospiraceae bacterium
CACCGTGGCCCTGGGCTTCCGCTCCGCCAGGGACGCGTTCTATCTGGAGGAGTTCGCCGCCCTGGGCTGCCGCCTGCTCATCGCCACGGAGGACGGCTCCATGGGGGCCAGGGGCTTTGTCACGGACTGCATCCGCAACGTGCCGGAGTGCGACTACGTGCTCTGCTGCGGCCCCCTGCCCATGCTCAAGGCCGTCCACGGCCTGCCCCAGCTCCGGGACGGACAGTTCAGCTTTGAGGCCCGGATGGGCTGCGGCTTCGGCGCGTGCATGGGCTGCACCATCCCCACCCGGGACGGCTACAAGCGGGGGTGCAGGGACGGCCCCATCCTGTACAAGGAGGAGATCGTATGGTAAATCTGGCGGTAGAGCTGGCAGGCGTACAGCTGAAAAATCCCATCATCCCCGCCTCCGGCACCTTCGGCTACGGCCGGGAGTATGCCGAGGTGTATGACCTGAACATCCTGGGGAGCTTCTCCTGGAAGGGCACCACCGCCCGGCCCCGGCTGGGCAATCCTCAGCCCCGCATCGCGGAAGCTCCCTCCGGCATGCTCAACGCCGTGGGCCTCCAGAACCCCGGCATCGACGCCGTCATCGCCGAGGAGGTCCCCAACATCGCGAAGATCTTCCAGGGCCCCGTCATCGCCAACATCGGCGGCTTTTCCGTGGAAGAATACGCGGAGAACTGCCGCAAGCTGGCGGACATCGACCAGGTGGCCATCCTGGAGGTGAATATCTCCTGCCCCAACGTCCACGCCGGGGGCAGGAACTTCGGCTGCGACCCCAAGGCCGCCGCCGAGGTCACCCGGGCGGTGAAGGCCGCCACCCATAAGCCGGTCTTTATGAAGCTCACCCCCAACGTCACCGACATCGCCGAAATCGCCCGGGCCTGCGAGGACGCCGGGGCCGACGGATTGTGCCTCATCAACACCCTGCTGGGCATGCGCATTGATCTGAACACCCGCCGCCCCGTCATCGCCAACCGCACCGGCGGCGTCTCCGGACCCGCGGTGTTCCCAGTGGCGCTGCGGATGGTGTGGGACGTGTACGAGGCGGTGAAGATCCCCATCATCGGCTGCGGCGGCGTCAGCTCCGCCGAGGACGCCGCGGAGATGATGCTGGCGGGGGCCGCCGCTGTGGAGGTGGGCGCCGCCAACCTGGCGGACCCCCGGGCCTGCAAGACCATCATCGAACAGCTGCCCGCCGTCTGCCGGCGGCTGGGCGTCACCCATATTTCTGAACTGACTGGAGGAGCACATCATGGCTAAAGACGTCATCATCGCCCTGGATTTTCCCACCCTGGAGGAGACGCTCTCCTTCCTGGACCGGTTCCCCGCCGGGGAAAAGCCCTTCGTGAAGATCGGCATGGAGCTGTTTTACGCCGAGGGGCCGGAGGCTGTGCGGCAGATCAAGGCCCGGGGCCACAAGATCTTCCTGGACCTGAAGCTCCACGACATCCCCAACACGGTCAAGCGCGCCATGAGCGTCCTCAGCCGCCTGGACGTGGACATGGTGAACCTCCACGCCGCCGGCGCCGGTGAGATGATGCGCGGCGCCCTGGAGGGCCTCACCCGGCCCGACGGCACCCGTCCCCTGCTCATCGCCGTCACCCAGCTGACCTCCACCGACGCCGCCGCGCTGAAAAACGAGCTGCTCATCGACGTGCCCATGGCGGAGACCGTCATGTCCTACGCCAAAAACGCCGCCGACTGCGGCCTGGACGGCGTGGTGTGCTCTCCCCTGGAGGCTGCGCTGGTGAAGGAGCGCTGCGGCGCCAGCTTCCTCACCGTCACCCCCGGCATCCGCTTCGCCGACAGCGCCGTGGGCGACCAGAAGCGCATCATGACCCCGGAGAAGGCGGGCAAGTCCGGCTGCGACTATATCGTGGTGGGCCGTCCCATCACCCAGGCCGAGGACCCCGTGGCCGCCTACCGCCGGGCCGTGAGGGACTTTCTGGGATAAGCCATGAAGGATTCCTTCACCAACATCTTTCTGGTGTTTGTGGGCACGCTGTGCCTGGGCGGGATTCTGCTGAACATCCTGCCCTACGGCTACACCGAGTCCGCCCTGCTGTACCTTTCCGCCGTGCTGGCCGCCGGCTTTGCCTGGCTGGGCCGCCGGCGCTGACCATCCGTTCATTCTGCCAAGGAGGATTTTTGATATGAGTTTGGAACGTACCATCGCCCACGATCTGCTGAGCATCGGCGCCGTGTTTCTGCGCCCCGATGAGCCCTTCACCTGGGCCAGCGGCATCAAGAGCCCCATCTACTGCGACAACCGCCTGACCCTGACGGCACCCGCCGTCCGCACCCACGTGGAGGAGGGTCTGGTGGACCTCATCTGCAAGCACTACCCCGACGTGCAGGTGCTCATGGGCACCTCCACCGCCGGCATCGCCCACGCCGCCATCGTGGGCCATCTCATGGGCCTGCCCATGGGCTATGTCCGCTCCGGCAACAAGGACCACGGCCGCCAGAACCGCATCGAGGGCAAGCTGGAGCCGGGAGCGAAGGTAGTGGTCGTGGAGGACCTGATCTCCACCGGCGGAAGCTGCATCGAGGTGGTGGAGGCCCTGCGGGAGGCCGGCGCTCAGGTGCTGGGCATCGCCTCCATCTTCACCTACGGCCTCCAGAAGGGCCTGGACCGCCTGGCCGCGGCCAACGTGGTGAACCACTCCCTGTCCAACTTCGACGCCGTGTGCGAGGTAGCCGCCGACGAGGGCAAGATCCGTGCCGAGGACATCGACCGGCTCAAGAAGTTCCGGGCGAACCCCTCCGACGAGAGCTGGATCCACTGAGGAGGTGCCGGTATGCCCAGAAACATCATTGACATCACCGACCTCTCCGTCTCCGAGATCGACCAGCTCATCGCCACGGCGGAGGACATCATCGCCAATCCCGCAAAGTATCAGAACGCCTGCGCCCACAAGCAGCTGGCCACCCTCTTCTTCGAGCCCTCCACCCGGACGCGGCTGTCCTTTGAGTCCGCCATGCTGGGCCTGGGCGGCAGCGTGCTGGGCTTCTCCGAGGCCAT
>CALWXI010000072.1 GCA_944385455.1 uncultured Oscillospiraceae bacterium
ATGAAGAACAACGTCAAGCGGGCCTGGTGGAAAAAGTTCGTCCAGGAAAATCCCTACAACGTGGGGCTGGACGCCGCCATTTTGATGAATCCCCAGGTGTGGGTGGCCAGCGGCCACGTCTCCACCTTCAACGATCCCCTCATTGACTGCAAGGCCTGCAAGATGCGCCACCGGGCCGATAAACTGGTAGAGGGCTTCGTGGCAGAGCACGGCATGGATGTGAACGTGGAGGCCATGACCCAGGAGGAACTGGTGGCTTTCATCCGGGACCATCAGGTACCCTGTCCCGGCTGCGGCAAGCACGACTTCACCGATATCCGGAAATTCAATCTGATGTTCAAGACCCACCAGGGCGTTACCGAGGACAGCGCCAATGAGGTATACCTGCGGCCCGAGACCGCCCAGGGCATCTTCGTGAACTTCCCCGCCATCCAGCGCACCACCCGCCGCAAGCTGCCCTTCGGCGTTTGCCAGGTGGGCAAGTCCTTCCGCAACGAGATCACCCCCGGCAACTTTATCTTCCGTATCCGTGAGTTTGAGCAGATGGAGCTGGAGTTCTTCTGCAAGCCCGGCACGGACCTGGAGTGGTTCCAGTATTGGCGCACCTACTGCCACGACTGGCTGCTGGGTTTGAACGTGAAGGAGGAGAACCTGCGGCTGCGGGACCATGAGCCTGAGGAGCTGGCCTTCTATTCCAAGGCCACGACGGACTTCGAGTATCGGTTCCCCTTTGGCTGGGGCGAGCTGTGGGGCGTGGCGGACCGCACCGATTACGACCTAAAGCAGCACCAGGAGCACTCCGGTCAGGATCTGACCTATTTCGACCAGGAGCAGAACCAGCACTATATCCCCTATGTCATCGAGCCCTCTCTGGGCGCCGACCGCATGACCCTGGCGCTTCTGGTGGAGGCCTACGATGAAGAGGTGGTGGACGCGGAGAAGAACGACACTCGTGTGGTGATGCGCTTCCATCCCGCCATCGCTCCCTTCAAGGTGGCGGTGCTGCCTCTGTCCAAGAAGCTCTCCGACAAGGCCCGGGAGATCCAGGCGGAGCTCTCCAAGGAGTCGATGGTGGACTTCGATGACACCGGCTCCATCGGCAAGCGCTATCGGCGGGAGGACGAGATCGGCACGCCTTACTGTGTCACTGTGGACTTCGATACCGTGGGCGACGCGGAGAAGGCCGGCGACAACTGCGTCACCGTCCGGGACCGGGACACCATGGAACAGGTCCGTTTGCCCCTGGACCAGCTGGCGGATTACCTGCGCCGGAAGCTGGCTTATTAAAGATCTGACGGCGCGCCGCCCTCCGGGGCGGCCGTCTTTTTGGGAAAGGGAGGACGGTCATGCTGGAAAACCTGCTCTTCAGCCTTAACGCCACAGTACCCATGTTCTGCATCATGGTGCTGGGATACCTGCTGCGGCGGTATACGCCGCTGATGCCCGAAAGCTTTGCGGACGCCATGAACACATTTGTATTCAAGGTGGCGCTGCCGGTGCAGCTTTTTGAAAATCTTTCCACCTCGGATTTCCACACCATCTGGGACGGCGGCGTGGTGGTGTTCTGCTTCCTGGTCTCCCTGGCGTCCATTCTGATCCTGCTGGCGCTGTCCTATTTTCTGCGGGACCGGTCGCTGCAGGCGGAATTCATTCAAGCGAGCTATCGTGGCAGCCAGGCGCTGCTGGGGGCGGCCTTGATGCAGAACATCTACGGCTCCACCGGCCCGCTGGCGCTGGTGCTCATCGGCGCGGTGCCTCTTTATAACGTGGCGGCGGTGGTTCTGCTGACCTTGATGACACCTGGCGGGCATCTGGACCGGCGCACTGCCGCCAAGACGGTGCGGGGCATTGTGACCAATCCCATCATCCTGGGCATTGCGGCGGGCCTTGTGTGGTCGCTGCTGCGGCTGCCCCAGCCGGTGATGCTGCAGAGGGGTGTGGAATCTCTGGCGGCCACGGCCACGCCCTTGGGGCTGCTGGCCCTGGGCGCATCCATTGATCTGGGCAGGGCCGTGGGCTGCTGGCGGCCCACTCTGATGGCCACCGCCTTTAAGCTGGTGTTGTTTGCGGCGGCATTTCTGCCTCTGGCGGTGGTTTTGGGCTACCGGGAAGAGGTGCTGGTGGTGGTGCTGATCATGCTGGCATCTCCCACTACCGTCAGCTGCTTCAGCATGGCCCGCAGCATGGGCCATGACGGAACGCTCAGTTCCGGCGCGGTGATGCTCACCACACTGCTCAGTGCGTTCACCTTCACTTTCTGGCTGTATCTGCTCCGTTCCCTGGGACTCATCTGACTCATTGCGGATTTGACCCTGTTCATCTCTCCATACAGTGAAATTCTTTACGGAATCTTGTCACATGTGCCAAATCTGTACGGTACTTTTCTACTATGCTTCCTCCGGGCTCACTTGTTTTTTTATCCGAAATTGAATATGATAAAAACAGAGGTTTGGGAACTTCCTGCGAAACGGGAGCGCAGATGCAGAAAGGGAGGGAGCTATGGAAACCATTTTTAAGCTCAAAGAAAACGGTACCAATGTCCGTACGGAAATTCTGGCTGGTCTTACCACCTTCATGACCATGGCGTACATCATCGCGCTCAATCCAAATTTGCTTACAAACTTTGAGGTGGGAGCGCTTTGGAACGGCGTTTTTATGGCCACATGCCTTGCTTCTGCTTTGGCCATGTTCTGTATGGCGTTCCTGGCCAACAAACCCTTTGCCCTGGCTCCCGGCATGGGCCTCAACAGTTTCTTTGCTGTGGTGACCACCAACATCGTGGCCCTTACCGGAATGACCTACCTGGAGAGCTTTCAATCCGCGCTGGTGATCATTCTGATGGAGGGCATCGTCTTTTTGATTCTGTCCATCCTGAATATCCGGGAGAAGATCGTGGAGGCGATTCCCCTGGGTGTCCGGCTGGGCATCGCTCCGGCCATCGGCCTTATGCTGATGAACATCGGTCTGGGCTCCAATGTGGGTGTCTACTCCGAGACTGGCGGTCCCTTTTATGTGATGAGGGATTTCTTCGGGGCGCTGACTCCCAGCGTGGCCCAGACGGCCATGGGCAGCGGCTATACCACCATGGTCCTTACGGTGGTGACCATGTTTGTGGGGCTGTTCGTCATTGTGATTCTGGCCAAGAAGGGCGTTAAGGGCGCCGTGCTGCTGGGCATGCTGGTGGCATCCGTGCTGTATTGGGTGGGCGACTTTGTGGTTCTGGGCGTCAATCCCTTTGCCTCTCTTTCCACCGCCTCCTTTGCGCCCCCATTTGCCGACATGATGGAGACCACCTTTTTCAAGTTCAATTTCCAGGGCTTTTTGAGTATCGGCTGGTTTACCGCTGTGACGCTGATCATCACCTTCTGCATGATCGACATGTTTGACACCATCGGCACGCTGGTTGGCACTGCCTCCCGGGCCGGCATGGTGGACAAAGACGGCAATATGCCCAACATGAAGGAAGCCCTGATTTCCGACGCCATCGGCACCGTGGCTGGTGCCTGCACCGGCACCTCCACTGTCACCACCTTCGTGGAGTCCGCCTCCGGCGTGGAGGCCGGCGGCCGCACGGGTCTCACCGCCCTGACCACCGGCGTACTGTTTCTGGCATGTATCTTCATCGCTCCCATCGCGGCCATCATTCCCGCGGCGGCCACTTCCTCTGCCCTGATTTATGTGGGCGTGCTGATGCTCATGGGGCTCAAGCATGTGAAATTCGACGACCTGGATCAGATGGTTCCCGTGTCCCTGATGCTCATTTCCATGCCCATCTCCAGCTCCATCGGCCACGCCATCGGCATCGGCCTGATTTCCTACACGGTCATCAAGGTCTTCAACGGCAAAGCCAAGGAAGTGTCTGCGCTGACCTATGTGATCTCCGCGCTGTTCCTGGTGAAGTTCTTCCTGATCGTGTGACAGACGGCACACAAGCGAAACAAAAAGACGGCGCGGCCATGGCCGCGCCGTCTTTTTGTTGCTAGAAGAACATTCCCATAAATCCGTCGGGCCGTTCCGCCGCCTGATCCCAAACCTCACGGAATACAGACGGCGGGATGGTCCGGGCTGTCACCTGACCGGGCACGGTCAGCTCCCGAATGTCAGCGGGATAGGGGGCTTTGGACAACGCCTCCTCCTGACCATGCTCGTCTCCATAGGCAAACCACAGACCGCCTGGATACAGCTCCACCCGCCGGGACTCCAGGTTTTCCCGATCCAGCTCCAGATAGACCTGTTTGGGTTCATCCTCCTGTGGCTCGGTATATTCCAGCATCACGTAACGCATGTGGGTCCCTCCTTTTGCGTTTGAAAAAAGGCGCGGATCTCCGCCTCACTGGCCTGGACGCTGCCCTGGGCGAAGCCGCTGCGGCCGCCGCCCCGGCCGTGCAGAGAAGCGTTGAGCGCTTTTACCAGGGGAGAGATATCCTGCCCCTGACTCTGTACCAGAGCGTAGACGTACCGGTCTTCCGCTCCGGCCAACACCGCCGCCAGCCCGTTGCAGCTGCGGGCCACCGCGTCCGCCAGACGGCGGGCGGCGTCCGGCTGCATGGGCGGTTCCACCAGCAGTACGTCTCCCGCTCCGGCGTATCGGGCGGCGGTGCCGGCAATGAGGCGGCTTTCCAGCTCCGCATGCCGGGCCTTGACGGCGGTGAGCTCTGCCGTCAGCCGCTCCACGGCGGCGGAGAGCTCCACCGGCTTTACGCTGAGCTGCTGGCCTGCAGCCCGGGCCTGCTCGTATACGGCGGAAAGATAAGTCACGGCCCGGTTGCCGCAGAGGATCTCCAGCCGGACTCCCTGATGGAACTTCTGGCAGGAGAGGATCTTTACCAGCCCCACCTGTCCCGCCCGCAGCACATGAGTGCCGCAGCAGGCACAGCAGTCCGCCTCCGGGAACGTGACGATCCGCACTTGTCCCGTCAGTTCCTTCTTGCTGCGGTAGTCCAGGGCCTCCAGCTCCTCCGGGGAGGGATAGGTGATCTCCGCCGGACGGTCCGCCCAAACGACGGCGTTGGCTTCCGCTTCCGCTGCCAGCACCTGCTCCCAGGTCAGGGGGACATTGTAGTCGATGGTGACGGTATCCGCGCCCAGGTGGAAGCCCACATTGTCACAGTGGTAGCGGCGGCACAGAATTCCGGAGAGGATATGCTCTCCGGAGTGCTGCTGCATATGGTCAAAGCGGCGGGGCCAGTCCACCAGCCCCTCCACTGCGGCGCCGGGCTCCAAGGCCCGGTCACAGGTGTGGAAAATCACGCCGCCTTTCTCATGGACGTCCGTGACTGCGGCGGGACCCAGAGTCCCGTGGTCAGCGGGCTGGCCGCCGCCCTCTGGGTAAAAGGCAGTGCGGTCCAGGGTCACCAGATAGCCGTCCTTTCCCTCCGTACAGGTCAGGACCATGGCGGAGAACCGGCACAGGCAAGGGTCTTGATAGTAGAGTTTTTCCGTTTCCATGTGGAGATCCTTCCTTTCAGTCCAGCAGTCCCAGAGTCTGCTTCCAGGTGAGGACCCGGCGGCAGGCGGTCTCGATGGTGTCGGCGCTGAGGCTGCCGTCCTCCGCCGCCTGGAGCACCTGGGGGATCTGAGAGCGGTAATCGGTGGTGATGATGAGATCGTTGCCCGCCTGTAATGCCAGCACGGCGGCAGAGCCGTCTTTTGTATAGGCGGCCACGGCGTCCATCGCCAGATCGTCGGTCATGACCACGCCGTCGAAGCCCAGTTCCGTGCGCAGCAGGTTGTGGACGGCGGGGGAAAGGGAAGCGGGCAGGGTCTCATCCACCGCCGTCATGATGTTGTGGGATACCAGTACGGCGGCGGTGCCTTTCCCGGCGGCAATGCCCGTGGCAAAGGGAAGAAAGTCGCATTCCTCAAAAGATATCAGAGGGCGCTGGTCCACGGCGATGCCGGTATGGGTGTCGGTGTTGCTGCCGTAGCCGGGGAAGTGCTTTAAAACGCTGCCGATGCCGCATTCCCGCATGGCAGTGATCACGTCGGAGACATATGCGGCGGTGTCCTGGGCGTCCCGGCCAAGGGCGCGGTCATAGATGAAGTCGGCAGGGTTCGTGGATACGTCTGCCACCGGCGCCAGATTCACATTGATGCCCAGGGTCAGCAATGCGCTGTTTTTCTCCCAGGCGTCGGAGGAAAAGACGTTGTGGCTGTCCACCTCTTTCTGCAGGGCCGCCAGCTCCTGGGGAGAGGGGAAGCGAGCGGGAAAGAGGTTGGGATTCCGGCTGGCCCGGGTGACAGAACCGCCCTCCTCGTCAGAGCCGATGAGCAGGGGAATGCCGGTATCCGCCAGGGCGGCGTCCTGATAGCTCTGCACCGTGGCGGTGAACTGCTCCCGGGTGAGCCAGGCGCCGGCGTCATCCTGATAGTCCCGGCCGAAGAGCACGTAGCCCCCCAGGTGGTAGGCGGTGACATCCTCCGCCGCCTCCGTTGCCGGACAGCGGACAAAAAACAGCTGTCCCACCTGTTCTTCCAGGGTCATTCTGTTCAGGATCTCCTGGATCTGCTGCTGCGCCAGTTCTTCCGCAGTGGGCTGGGGAGGCGCTTCCGGCGCCGGTTCCGCAGTCTCCTGCGGCGGTTTTTGTGCCTGCTCCTCTGCCGGGGCGGTGCCGCAGGCGGCAAGGGTCAAAAGCAGCAAGGCGGCCAGTGCCGCGGCCCATTTCCGCATGGATGCGCCTCCTTTTTTCAGAATGGTTTCATTGTAGCACACCCCGGAGAAAAAGGAAAGTTGCGTTTGATCCGTTGCAGGGTACGCAGGAGCAGTCCCTGTTGCCGTGTTGAATGCAGTACGGCTTTGAAGCGGAAAGCACGTCCCCCGGCCGGGGGACGTGCTTTCCGCTTCAAAGGAGGAAGGTCAGATATCGGAAACGCGGTTCCGCCAAGCAATCTCACTGTTGAGATCCCGCCGGAGCTTTTCGTTTTCCGTCACCAGTTCGTCATAATGGCGGCTTTGCACATAGTATTTCACGAAACTGAAGGTGGCCTCCTGAAATTCCTCCGGGGTGTACTCCGGCAGGAGGGAACCGTTGACGCGGCGGAGGCCCTGCACAGAGATGACCACCAGGCGGCGGTTCTTTTCGGACAGCTGGATGATCTTCAGCGCGTCTGGGATGTCCAGCTGCAGGTCATAGAGGCCGTTGACCCGCTCCAGCAGGCGGCGCTGCTCCGGTTTGGCGGAGACGACGACGCCATATTTCTGGAACAGATCTTTCAGATAGTCGGCGGAGACTTCCTCACGGGTAATGGTCCCCTTGCCGATGCCGGAAAACATCGTGTTGGACAGGGAAAAACTGACGAACACCTCATTGCCGGTTTGCGGATAACGCATCATGATGACCTCCAGACGTGATAATTTTTTCAGGCTGCGCCTGTGCCATCATTATAAGTATTATTTGCGCAAAATACAAGAAAAAATTACGCAAAGATAATTAACTTTTTATGAACGGAAAAACCGGATGTCTGACCCATGGGCTGACATCCGGTTTTCTGTATCACGGTTTTCTGGGGTAAGGCGTAGGGTCGTCGGTAAGACCGGCCAGAAAGTCCATGCTGGTCTCCAGAGCCAGGGCGATCCGGCGGCATTGCTCAAAGGTCATGTTGCGCCGCCCGGTCTCGATTTTCGAATAGTCGCTTTGGTCGATGCCGGTGAGCATCTGCATCTTGACCTGGGAATATCCCTTTTCCCGCCGGAGCTTTTTCATAGGTGTCATACCATCACCCCAGGGAAATTATGCCCTGTTGACCTATTGAAAATAGGGTGAAATAGACCTATTATATAGAGTGTGGAGGTGATGAAATGCCGAATTACCGGGAATTGTACCTGCAGATGATGCGGGCGACGGAAAAATCCATCCGGACGCTGGTGGAAGCGCAGCAGGCCTGTGAGGAGATGATCCTGCGGGAGGCGGATGATGAGGCCCAGCAGGAAACGGAGCGCCGGACATGATGTCCGGCGCTTTTTCAGCAAACAGATATCAAAGATGAAGGAGGCGGGCCGAAAGGCCCGCCTCCTTGGAAATGGGATCTTTTATTCTTCCGGCTTCACTAGCGCGATGTGCAGCTCGTCCAGCTGCTTCTGGGTGACGGCGCTGGGGGCGTCCATCATGACATCCTGGGCGTTCTTGTTCATGGGGAAGGGGATGATCTCCCGGATGGAGTCCTCACCGGCCAGCAGCATGACCATGCGGTCCACACCGGGGGCGATGCCCGCGTGGGGGGGCGCGCCGTAGGTGAAGGCGTTGTACATGGCGGGGAACTTGGCCTTCACGTCCTCCTCGCCCAGGCGCACCAGCTCAAAGGCCTTGATCATGATCTCGGGGTCGTGGTTCCGGACGGCCCCGGAGGAGAGCTCCACGCCGTTGCACACCAGGTCGTACTGGTCGGCGGTGATGCTCAGGGGGTCGATCTCGCCCCGCTCGGCCTTCAGCAGCACCTCCAGGCCGCCGGAGGGCATGGAGAACGGATTGTGGCAGAACTCCAGCTCCCCGGATTCCTCACCGATCTCGTACATGGGGAAGTCCACGATCCAGCAGAAGGCGTACTGCTCCTTGTCCATATGGCCGGGTACGGCGGCGCCCAGGGTCTTGACCAGCACGCCGGCGGTCTTTTGGGCCTGTGACAGCTTCCCGGCGGAGAGGGCCACGAAGTCGTTTGCCTTCAGGCCCAGAGCGGCGATGACCTGATCCTGGATGGGGGAGACGAACTTGGCGATGCCGCCCACGATCTGACCGTTCTCGTCCAGCCGGAACCAGTAGGGCTTGCCGCCGGAGACCACCTCCACGTCGGAGAGGGTCTTGTCGATGAATTTGCGGGTCTCGTGGAAATCGCTGACCACCACGGCCTTGACCCGGTTGCCCTCGAAGGGACCGAAGCCGCAGCCGCCCAGCACGTCGGTTGCGTCTGTGACCGTCAGATCAATGCGCAGGTCCGGCTTGTCGGAGCCGTATTTCTCCATGGCCTGGGCATAGGGGATGCGCATAAAGGGCGCAGCGCTGGCCCGGTCATAGGTGCCGTATTTGGCAAAAATGGGCGGCAATACATCCTCGCACACGGCGAACACATCCTCCTGGGAGGCGAAGGCCATCTCCATGTCCAGCTGGTAGAACTCGCCGGGGGAGCGGTCCGCCCGGGCGTCCTCGTCCCGGAAGCAGGGGGCGATCTGGAAGTAGCGGTCAAAGCCGGAGGTCATCAGCAGCTGCTTGAACTGCTGGGGCGCCTGGGGCAGCGCGTAGAACTTGCCGGGATGGTTCCGGGCGGGGACCAGATAATCCCGGGCGCCCTCGGGGGAGGAGGCCGTCAGGATGGGAGTGGTGATCTCCAGGAAGCCGTGGGAAGTCATGGCCTGGCGCAAAGCGGCCACCACGTTGCACCGCAGCACGATGTTCTTCTTTACGTCGGGGTTCCGCAGGTCCAGATAGCGGTACTTGAGCCGCTGGGCTTCGTCGGCCTCCCGGCTGCGGTTGATCTGGAAGGGCAGCTCGTTGTGGCGGCAGCGGCCCAGGACCTCGATCTTCTCCGGCACGATCTCAATCTCGCCGGTGGCCATCTTGGCGGACTTGCTGGCCCGCTCGCGGACGGTGCCCGCCACGGAGATGGTGGATTCCTTGGTGATGGACCTGAAGGTGCTGACCATCTCGGCCGTCTCCGCCACCACCTGGGTGGTACCGTAGAAGTCCCGGACCACGGCAAAGGCCAGCTCGGCGCCCACCTCGCGGACGTTCTCCAGCCAGCCGCAGATCTGCACGGACTTGCCGGCGTCGGAGAGCCGCAGCTCCCCACAGGTATGGGTACGATTCTGCATCATGTTGGTTGTGTTCCTTTCTGCATTTCAAAAATATGAATTTCACATTTCACTTAAAAGTTGCCGCCCCAGTATGGGAGAGATCTCACCCGGCTGTTGATGTCCGAGAGATTCAGTGTTTCCCAAACCGGCGCATAGGAGATCTCGGGCAGCCGGTCTTCCGGCAGGGCGCCCACGGCCTCCTGGACTTCCTGCAGCAGACGCGCGTGTTCCTCTGTCCAGGTCTGGCCTTGGGCTGTGAGGCCCCGGTAGCCAGTTTGGTAGACGGTTTCAGAAGGAGTGAGCTCCAGTTCCAGCTCCTGGGCCAGTTCTTCACAGAGGATATAGAAGCGAAGGGTGTCAAGGGCTTCATCCAGTGTGGTGCGGCCGTACAGATCCATCATCATGGCGGCGAAGTGGGAGTGGTTGTAGTTGCTGCATGTACTCACTAAAGTCGGCACGAACTGCTGGGCGGTGATGGGCTGTTTCCCGATTGTCATGACCACGGTATCCGGATCCACCCCCAGAAGATCCTGGCAGAGTTCCAGGGGCTGAAGATTCAGGACCAGCCGCTGGGCGGGGTCAATGAGCCGGGCCAGCATAGCGGCGGCCGCCCCACGGGACAAGGCTGCCTGCGCATACAGTGTGCCGTAGGCGTCCTTTCCTCCCAGGATGCCCCAGCGGTAAAAGGCGATCAGCTCTGAGTCCTGACAATCCGGCACGGCGGAAACGCCGTTGATTTCCGGCAGAACGGTGCCGCAGTCTGTGAGCACAAATGAAAGCAGCTCCAGAAAATTCCCCCGGGAACAGCTGCAGGTCGGCAATTGCGTCATGGAAACATCGTCATTCTCTGCGGACAGGGCGGGGATCTCCTGCCGCAGATAGCTGTCGTAGGGTGTCCACCAGTCTGCCCCGGTGCGGGAGATGGGCTCAAAGTATTCCAGCGTTTTGCCGGAAAGCAGGCAGTGGAGCCTGGCGGAGATGACGATGATCTGGGCATAAGTCAATCCCGATTGGGGATAAAAGTGACGGCTGTCCGCTCCATCCATGAGGCCCGCGCGGCAGCAGATCCCGGCGGCCGTTTCGCAGATGGTGCCGGCGGTATCAGTGAAAGGGGCGTAGTCCCGGATGGGCTGGATCAGCCAGTTCGGTTCCACAGCGCCGGCGGAAGAGGTCAGAAACAATGCTGCCAGCAATGCTGCCAGAGTACGCTTCATGCAGCGCCCTCCCTTTTGATTCCAATATGGAAAAAGGAGTGAAGTTTATACGGATGGAAATCAAATGGAAAGCAGGGAGTCCAGTTCCATCAGCACATCATAAGCTGCGCCGATGTTGATGGCGTCACACGCGGGGGTAGTAGTGACCGAGGCGGCCTCTGCCCATTCGCCGATCTTTGTCTCAGCGGGGATTTGGGCAGCGGCTTCCCGGATCAGCTCGTCGTCGGAGGGATCCAGCCGGACCACCACCACGAACCGGTCCGGCTCCTCCAGCACGGCGGAAACGGCGCCCATGGAAAGAGCGCTGAGAGTCCGGCGGTTGTTTTCGGAGAAGTCGGAGAGAGCAATGAGAGTGGGGGTATCGTCATAGCCGCTGCCGTAGGTCCACGTCAGATAACCCAGATAGTCCGGATCGTCCAGGTGTCCCGCCATCTTGCTGCGCAGGGAGGCGGCGGTTTCTTTCGCCTCCTCGCGGGTCTCGTACATCTCGTAGGGACCGTAGCACAGTTCGGCGCACAGGCCGTAGAGATAGCCCTCCTCCCGGAGCATGCGGTCGATCTCCGATGCCGAGGGAACGCTGGCGGCGATGAGATTTTCCCGGACGCACTGGGCGGCGGCCGCATCCAGAGCGGACTGCGGCTGGATGTCCAGATAGGAAAGACTGTCCGCAAACTCCGCGGCCATTTCCTCCAGCTCCGCCCGCTGGGCGTCGGTAAGGGGATACTGAGCCTGGTGGTCCAGCAGCACTGCCAGTTCTGTCAGAGAGGCCTGAGTGTCGGACCGCACCTTCTGAGCGGGCGTCATACCGCCTGCGTCGGGAGTGTTCCACTCCACGGAAATGTCGATGCCGCATACGTCCCGCAGATAGACATCAAAGCCGTCGGTGAAAGCGTCATCGTTCAGATAGGCCAGGAACTCGTCGGGATACTGGTCCATGAGATCCACATAGCGGCCCATGGCATACTGGGCCAGGGACCCGGAGAGATACAGGCTGTAAAGGTCCGCCGTCACGGCATAGCCGTCGATATGCATCACCACGGTGTCCGGCGCCAGGCCCAGCATTGTTTGGGCCAGCTCCAGCCTCTGCGGCGTGAAGGATACCCGCTGGGCCGGATCTACTACCCGGGCCAGCATGGCGGCGGCTTGTCCGCGGTTCAGGTCCTCTTCGCCGTGGAAGGTGCCGTAAGCGTCGCTGCCGGTGAGGATGCCAGCGTTATAGAGGGACAAAATCTCCGGTTCCCCAACATCCGGCAGGGAGGTGATATGATTGATGGGAGTCAGAGCCTCCTCCGGCAGCACCTCCGCCAGGAAGAGGGCAAAGATGTAGCGGGTACAGGTCTGAGCAGCCATGTCGTCGTCCAGAATCTCCAGAGCCATCCGGGGCAAAGAGATAGAATCCATTTCCATATTGCTCAGGTACGTGCCCAAAAACCGGACGGCGGGCATGTACCAGGATTCCTCCGGCTCCGGCTGTCCGAAATCGCCGTCTCCGCCCTGGAGCAGGTCCGCCAGCCGGGCGGAGATCACCACCACCTGACCGATGGTCAGGGGAGCATGGGGGGCGAAGGTGCGGTCGGTCTTGCCGCTCAGCAGGCCGGATTCATAGCAGGTGATCACGGCGTCCTCACACCAGAGGCCGGAGACATCGGTGAAAGCGCCGGTGTAGGTCCGGACCTGGGGCACCAGGCTCTGGGCGCTGTAAGCGCCCGCCGGCAGAGTCAAGGTCAGGAGCAATGCCAGGAGCAGGGACGAAAATCGCAGGGATTTCTTCATGGTGACACCTCCCAAAATAATTCCGATTCGGACTATATAAATGGAATATTACAATCAGGATTCGACCGGCTGTGCGATTTCCCACAGAAATTGGTGAAGGGCGTCGCTTTCCTCCTGGCCGCCCCACAGCAGTACCGCCTGATCCCGCCGGCCGCCAACGTCGTCGCGGACAACGCTCCACCACCCCAGTCGGTGCTGAAAGATCAGAAAATGGGGATCCCCATCCAGCTTGTACAGCGTATACAGTGCATCATAGTCGC
>CALWXI010000073.1 GCA_944385455.1 uncultured Oscillospiraceae bacterium
CAGCATCAGGCAGGCGATCAGCGGCGCGGCGGAGGGCACCAGCAGCGCCACGAAGATGGTCACCACAATGGGGAAGATGATCTTCTCCTTCTTGGAAACCTCCCGCAGAGGCTTCATGACGATCTGCCGCTCCTTCTCCGTGGTCAGGAGCTTCATGATGGGCGGCTGGATCACCGGCACCAGCGCCATATAGGAGTATGCCGACACCGCGATGGGACCCAGCAGGGCCGGGGCCAGCATGACGGTGACGAAGATGGCCGTTGGGCCGTCGGCGCCGCCGATGATGCCGATGGAACTGGCCTCCTGGCCGCTGAAGCCCAGGAAGCGGCAGCCCACGTAGGTCATGAAGATGCCCAGCTGCGCCGCCGCGCCCAGCAGCAGACTCTTGGGATTGGCGATGAGGGGACCGAAGTCGGTCATGGCGCCCACGCCCATGAAGATGAGACAGGGATAGATGCCCAGCTTCACGCCCAAGTACAAAATGTCGATGAGTCCCACGGAGATGGTCTCTCCCACGCTCACCGTAGCCAGCACCGCGTCGGTCACGCCGGCGGCGCTCATCTCCGAGAGAAACTCCGCCGTGATGGGGGCTCCGCCGATCAGATCCCAGTGGATGTGACCTCCGGCAAAGAGGATCTCATGGTACATCTCCGCGCCGGGCAGGTTGGTCACCAGCATGCCGAAGGCAATGGGCACCAGCAGCAGCGGCTCGAACTTCTTCACGATGCCAAGATACAGCAGCACACAGGCGATGACGATCATGATGAGACATTTCCAGTTGCCGCCCTGTGTAAATTGGTAGAAGCCGGTGCTGGTAATAAAATTCAAAATAGCTTCCATAGCGACCTCCGGACCGTCACTGGATGACGCAGAGCACCGTTCCGGCTTCCACGGAGGCACCTTTGGCGGCAGAGACGGACACCACGCGGCCGTCCCGGGGACACATGATCTCGTTTTCCATCTTCATTGCCTCCAGGATCATCAGCACCTGACCCCGTTTGACGGTGTCTCCCGCAGCCACGTTTACCGACAAAATGGTGCCGGGCATGGGAGCGGACACCTGCTCTCCGCCGGCGGGGGCGGGAGGCGGAACGGGAGCCGCTGCGGGAACTGCCGAAGCCCCGGGAACTGCGCCGGTCAGCTCTTCCAGTTCGATTTCATAGGCGGTGCCGTTGACGGTCACGCGATACTTTTTCATAACAAGCTCCTCCCAAATTGATTACAGTTTCTTCATGGAGACGATGCGGATGCCCCGGACATCCGTGCCCAGTTCCTCCGCGATGGCAGCGGATACGGCGGCCACCAGCTCCGGTGAGATGGGCCGCTCCTCCATGGGAGCGGACGGCGGCGATGCCGGTGCGGCTGCTTTCTTGCGACCAATCAGAAGACTCATTCCCTCCGTGAGGACGATCAGACAGATCAGACCAAAAAATACGGTCCCCATCCCCATCAGGCACACGAAAACACTGGAATAATCCATATGACTTCCTCCCGCAGTTAGAATTGAATTCATTGTAACAATTTAGCGTGCAAAAAACAATCAGCGGCTGACCAAATTTATGCAGACTCATTTTGTGTAATATTACAAGAACAACGGGTTTGCAAAACGATTATATTGCTCTGTATGTCAATGAATTCTATGCTATACTGAAAAAAACAGCCCATTGGACGGCGAGAGGGAGGCAGGCGGATGCAGTATCCTCATGTGATATCCGGGCGGTTCGTGGCCCGGCCCAACCGGTTCGTGGCCCGGGTGGAGACGGCGGCGGGGGAAGAGACGGTGCATGTGAAGAACACAGGCCGCTGCCGGGAACTGCTGATACCCGGGGTGACGGTATACCTGTCCAGAAGCGGCAATCCGGCCCGCAAAACGGCTTTCGATCTCATCGCGGTGGAGAAAGGAAACCGGCTCATCAATCTGGATGCGCAGGCCCCCAACCAGGTCTTTGCCGAGTGGGCGGCATCGGGCGGCTTTCTGCCGGAGGTGACGGCCCTGCGCCGGGAGTATGTCTATGGGGATTCCCGGCTGGACTTCTGCCTGGAGACGCCGGAAGGGCGGCATCTGGTGGAGGTGAAGGGCGTGACGCTGGAGGAGGGCGGTCGGGCCTTTTTTCCCGACGCTCCCACGCAGCGGGGCGTCCGCCACATCCGGGAGCTGATCCGGGCGGCGGAGAAGGGCCTTGACGCCACCCTCTTTTTTGTGGTACAAATGAACGATATCGCCTCCGTGTCTCCCAATGACCGGACCCATCCGGCCTTCGGGGAGGCGCTGCGGGAGGCAGCCGCGGCAGGTGTGCGGATCTGTGCCGGGACCTGCCGGGTGGGACCGGACCGGTTGGAGCTGGACCGGCCGGTTCCGGTGATTTTTTGAAGAGTGAGTGAGCAGAATGGGGATCACGGAATTGTTTTTGATCGGCATCGGCCTTTCCATGGACGCCTTTGCTGTGGCGATCTGCCGGGGACTGGCCATGCCCCGGCTGAGCTGGCGGCACGCCGGGATCATCGGCTTGTTTTTCGGAGGCTTTCAGGCGCTGATGCCCCTTCTGGGCTGGCTGCTGGGTTCCGGCTTTGCCCGGTACATCCAGAATGTGGATCACTGGGTGGCTTTTGTGCTGCTGGCGCTGATCGGCGGGAACATGATCCGGGAGGCGCTGTCGCCGGAGGAAGAGGAGGTCTGCGGGACCTGCGACAGGCTGGACTACCGGCAGCTGTTCCTGATGGCGGTGGCCACCAGCATCGACGCGCTGGCGGTGGGTGTGACATTCGCCTTCCTGGAGGTGAAGATCGGGCCGGCCATCTCCATCATCGGCGCCACCACCTTCTGTCTGTCCGTGGCCGGCGTGGCGGTGGGAAATTACTTCGGCACCCGCTACAAGCGCCGGGCGGAGCTGGCCGGGGGCTGCATTCTGGTGCTCTTGGGGCTCAAGATCCTGATGGAACACCTGGGCATCTTCTGAGGAAAGCCGCGCCCGCCTTTCAAAAGGCGGGCGCGGCTTTCCTCAGACGCCGGGAAAAGAGCAAAAAAACGACCTGAAACCGAAGTTTCAGGTCGTTTGGTGGAGATAAGCGGGATCGAACCGCTGACCTCTTGACTGCCAGTCAAGCGCTCTCCCAGCTGAGCTATACCCCC
>CALWXI010000074.1 GCA_944385455.1 uncultured Oscillospiraceae bacterium
CGGCGGAGACGGCGATGACCCGCTGGGGGTCGGCGTAGTCGCGGAACTTGTCCCGGTAGAACTTGTTGTACTCCTCGGGCTTGACATCGGACTTGCGCCGCTGCCAGATGGGCACCATGGAGTTCAGGGTCTCCTCCTCCTGATACGTCTCATACTCGGGCTTGTCATCGGGAGAGCCCTCCTTGCGGCGGGTCTTGGACACCTCCATGCGGATGGGGAAGCGGATATAGTCGGAGTACTTGCGCACCAGCTCCTGCAGCCGCCAGGACTCCAGAAACTCGCTGTAGTGCTCGTCATCGGTGTCGGGCTTGAGGTGCATGATGATGTCCGTACCCACGCCTTCCTTCTCGCACTCCGTGACGGTATAGCCGTCCGCGCCGGCGGACTGCCACATCCAGGCGGTGTCCGCGCCGTACTTCCGAGTGACCACGGAGATGTGGTCCGCCACCATGAAGGCGGAGTAGAAGCCCACGCCGAACTGACCGATGACGTCGGTGTCCTTGGCGTCGTCCCCGACTTCCTGCTTGAACCGGTAGGATCCGGAGGAGGCGATGACGCCCAGGTTGGTCTCCAGATCCTCCTTGTCCATGCCGATGCCGTTGTCGGAGACGGTGAGGGTCCGCTGCTCCTTGTCGATCTGGATGCGGATCTGGAAATCCTTGCGGGTCATGCCGACGGAATCATCCGTCAGCGCTTGGTAGCAGAGCTTGTCGCAGGCGTCGCTGGCGTTGGAGATGATCTCCCGGAGAAAGATCTCCTTGTGGGTGTAGATGGAGTTGATCATCAGGTCCAGCAGCCGCTTGGATTCGGCCTTGAATTGCTTTTTTGCCATGAAAATCTGCACTTCCTTCTGTTTGATGATGATTCCAAACAGCTAATATAGCACATGGGAATAAAAAAAGAAATGACCATTTTGTAAATTTATCCATAAAACGGTTGTCTGCCGGGACCTTTGCGAGTAGAATAAGGGAAACAAAAACCAGGTCCCGGCATGCGGACGGGAAAGGAGCTTGCATGGGTTTTTTTGAGAGGATGCGAAACGGGCTGATCCGGTTCATGTATGGACGAAACGGTATGGACCAGCTCAACCGCGCACTGCTGTGGGGGTATCTGGCGGTCCTGCTTTTGCGGATGCTGACCCTGGGTGTGTTGCGGGGGCCTGCGTACCGCGCCTGGAGCGTTGTCTGGGAAATCGTCACCTGGGCGCTGATCGTTCTGATTTTCTTCCGGATGTTTTCCAAGAATCTCTACAAGCGCCGGGAGGAGAACCAGAAGTGGGTGAACGCGTGGTGGAAGGTGAAGAGCCGCTGGTCCGGCGCCCGGGCCCGCCACGCCGACAAGGACCACAAGTATTTCACCTGCAGCAGATGCAAGACCATCTGCCGGGTGCCGGTGGGGAAGGGAAAGATCGTCATCACCTGCCCCAAGTGCGGCGCACAGATCCGCGGCAGGACCTGAGACACCGCCTGCGGCCGCCCTGCGGGGCGGCCGGTTTCATTCTGAGGACTGGAGGAGCACGCCATGGGGACCCTTCGTCTGGCCCGGGAGTCCGACGCCCCGGCGCTGCTGGACATCTACGCCCAGTATATCGACACCCCCGTTACCTTTGAATATGACCTGCCGTCCCCGGCGGAGTTCCAGGCCCGGGTGCGGGACATCCTGGCCTTCTACCCCTATCTGGTCTGGGAGGAGGCCGGGGATATCCTGGGCTACGCCTACGCCCACCGCCAGGCGGAGCGGGCGGCCTTCGGCTGGAACGCGGAGCTTTCCGTGTATCTGGACCGGACTGCCGTGGGACGAGGGGCCGGGCGGCGGCTGTACGGGGCGCTTTTGGAGCTGCTGCGGCTCCAGGGCATCCGGACGGCCTACGGTCTCGTCACCGCCCCCAACCCTGCCAGCGAGGCGCTGCATGCCGCCATGGGCTTTCAGCGGATGGGGGTCCAGCCCCGGGCGGGCTACAAGGCCGGGGCCTGGCGGGATCTCATGTGGTTCATCAAGCCCCTGGCGGACTGCGGCCCGGCTCCCGCGCCGCCCAGGCCTCTGCGGTCCCTGCCGCCGGAGACGGTGGCGGCGGTGCTCGCGGGGGCATGACGCGCCGCCTGACACAGCCTGCACGCAAAAAAGCACCGCGCCGCGAATGCTCGCAGCGCGGTGTCTTTCTGTGAAGGGATCAGCCCTTGCACACGGGGACGATCCAGCCCTTGTCGTCGGGGAGCTTGCCCCACTGCATGCCGGTCATGGTGTCGTAGAGCTTCTGGGTGACGGGGCCGATCTGGCCGCCGCCGATGAACACCTTGTCGCCCTTCCAGTCCAACTCCTTGACGGGAGAGACCACGGCGGCGGTGCCGGTGCCGAAGACCTCCTCCAGCGTGCCGTCGTGGCCGGCCTTCATCACGTCGGCGATGGCCAGGCGGTCCTCGGAGACCTCATAGCCCCAGTCCTTGAGCAGCTCGATGCAGCTGCGGCGGGTGACGCCGGGCAGCACGGTGCCGTTGCAGGGGGCGGTGTAGATCTTGCCGGCGATCTTGAACATGATGTTCATGCTGCCGACCTCTTCCACGTACTTCTTCTCCACGCCGTCCAGCCACAGCACCTGGGCGAAGCCCTGCTCCTCGGCCAGCTCGCCGGCCTTGATGGAGGCGGCGTAGTTGCCGCCGCACTTGGTGAAACCGGTGAGGCCGGGAGCGGCGCGGATATAGTCGTCCTCCACGTAGATCTTCACGGGGTTGATGCCTTCGGCGTAGTAGGCGCCGGAGGGAGCGCAGATGATGCAGAACACATACTCATGGCTGGCGTGGACGCCCAGTCCCACGTCGGAGGCGAAGATGAAGGGGCGGATATAAAGAGAGGCGCCGTCGGTGTGGGGCACCCAGTCCTTCTCCACCTCCACCAGGGCCTTGACGGCCTGGATATAGTCCTCGGTGGGGATGGGGGGGATGCACAGACGGTCGGCGGAGTCCTGCATGCGCTGGGCATTGCACTCGGGACGGAACAGCTGGATGGTGTTGTCCACGGAGCGGTAGGCCTTCATGCCCTCAAAGATCTCCTGGGCATAGTGCAGCACCACGCAGGCCGGGTCCATCTGGAAGGGCTGATAGGGGACGATGCGGGCATCGTGCCAGCCCTGGCCCTTGGTGTAGTCCATCAGGAACATATGGTCGGTGAAGATCTTGCCGAAGCCCAGCTTGCTCTCGTCGGCGGGCTTGGCCTTGGGCGTGGTGGTCTTGGTGATCCGGATATCCAACATTTGAATTCGCTCCCTTGTAGATAGTTTTGAAGTTTATGAGCGCGGGTATAAAAAAAGACCTCGCCGCCTGCCCGGGGCAGGAGAGGCGAAAGTCAAACTTCCGTGGTACCACTCTCGTTGCCGCCCATGGGGCGGCCGCTCGTTGCGCCCGGTATCGGCGGGCTGCCGGCGCGCCGTACTGCGGGAGGCTCCCGGTTCCGGCGGCTGCTCCCGGGTGATGGCCGGCGAAAGCGTCCCCGCTGTCTCGCACCGTCCGGCAGCTCTCTGAGGGGCGTGTTTCCGGGTCATGTCCCGTTCCCTGCATTCCACATCTTTTCCACTTTATTTAGTATTTTTATACCCCTTCAGCGGGGCAAAGTCAAGGGGAAAATCCAAAGAACGCCAAAATGCGGGACGGTCCGGCGGGCCGTCCCGCGTCCTTCCTCAGCCGATGATGGCCATGCCCCGGTGGAAGGCCTGGATGTTCAGCGGCACCAGCTTGGCCTTGTCTCCCGTGAACATCTTCCGGATCATCTCCTCAATGGTCTCCTGCTTCAAAATGCCGGTGGCGGCAACGTAGGCGCCCAGCATCACCATGTTGCTGACCTTGGGGTTGCCCAGCTCATCGGCGATCTGGCTGCAGGGGACGTACCAGGCGGCGACATCCCCGCGGGAGACGGTGTCCGTGACCACGTCGGAGTTGACGAACACCATGCCGCCGGACTGTACCCCCGCTTCGAATTTGTGCAGGGAGGGACCGTTGAGGGCGATGAGCTCCGTGGGGTGGGCGAATACCGGAGAGCCCACAGGCTTGTCGGAGAGCACCACGGAGCAGTTGGCAGTGCCGCCCCGCATCTCGGGACCATAGGAGGGGGCCCAGGTGACGTTGAGTCCCTCCGCCATGCCGGCCTCCACCAGATTTTTGCCGATGGCCAGGCCACCCTGTCCGCCGAAGCCGGAAATGATGAGTTCCTTTTTCATCTTACTTCACCTCCGCGCCGGTATCCTTGATGACGCCCAGGGGATAGTAGGGGATCATGCGGGTCTTGAGCCAGTCGATGGCCTGCAGCGGC
>CALWXI010000075.1 GCA_944385455.1 uncultured Oscillospiraceae bacterium
CTGGCGCTTTTCGTGGCCGTGCCCAACGTCTCCCCGGCGGCGGCCGCCGCCATGGCGGAGATCCCGGTGCTGGGCGGCCTGGTGGAGATCGTGACCTTCCACCGGTACGCCTATGACGACGGCCACAGCTCCGCCGACGTCACGGTGCCGGAGCTCTCCGGCGGGCAGTCGGCCCAGGCCGTCAGCGGCGAGGTGCAGGCTTACACGGACCGTCTGCTGGCGGAATTCCAAGCCCAGCAGGAGACCGTGGGCGAGGGATATCAGGGCCTGTATGTCACCAGCAGCGTGGTGACGGACACTCCGGAGTGGTTCACCCTGCGGATAGACGCCACCCGGACCCAGGCCAGCGGCTACGATTTC
Organism: uncultured Oscillospiraceae bacterium; assembly: GCA_944385455.1. Taxonomy (GTDB): domain Bacteria; phylum Bacillota; class Clostridia; order Oscillospirales; family Oscillospiraceae; genus Oscillibacter. Next base: position 361 of record CALWXI010000075.1, read on the forward strand.
AGCCGGTTCTACCACATTGACAAGACGACCGATGAGACGGTGGTCCTGGCGGATCTCTTCCGGGAAGACGCAGACTACGCCCAGGTCCTTTCCGAGGAAGTACAGGCACAGATGGCGTCTCAGACAGCGGCAGACCCGTCGGTGACATATTTCCCGGATCAGCTGACCATTCCGGCGGACCAGAACTTCTGTTGGAGCGAGGCAGGAGACCTGGTGCTGATATTTGACGAGTACGCCGTGGCCCCCGGCTCCATGGGGATGCCGGAATTCTCCATCCCCCGGGAGATCTATGCCCCGCTGCTGCGGGCGTCATGATTTCGAAAAAAAAGGACGGCAAGCGCCGTCCTTTTTTATTTCCGGCGCCTGGGAGACGGCGCCTTACCCTTTCAAAATATCCGTGTTGCGGTACTGGACCGCTTCGGCCAGATGCTCCGCGGAGATGGCGTCCGCCCCGTCCAGATCCGCGATGGTCCGGGCCACCCGGAGGATGCGGTCATGGGAACGGGCAGTGAGGCCCAGCCGGGCGAAGGCCGCTTCCATCAGCGTCTCTCCGGCGCTGTCCAGACCGCAGAACGCCGCGATCTGTCCCGGCGTCATGGCGGCGTTGCAGGTGGTGTCCGTCCCCCGGAAGCGCCGGGTCTGGACCGCCCGGGCCGCATCCACCCGGGCCTTTACCTGGGCGGAGGACTCCGGCCGGTTCCGGCGGCGCATGGACTCATAGTCCACCGCGGGAACATTCACATGCAGGTCAATGCGGTCCAGCAGGGGACCGGAGATCTTCTCCGCATACCGGGCCACCTCCCGGGGCGAACAGGTGCACCGGCCGGAGGGGTGTCCCCACCAGCCGCACCGGCAGGGATTCATGGCGCACACCAGCTGGAACCGGGCGGGCAGGTGCAGCGTCCCTCCGGCCCGGGCCACGGTGACCTCCCCATCCTCCAGCGGCTGGCGCATGGCCTCCAGAGCGTCCCGGTGAAACTCCGGCAGTTCATCCAGAAACAGCACGCCGTTGTGGGCCAGGGAGATCTCCCCCGGCCGCATGGCGGGGCCGCCGCCTGCCAGAGCCGCGGCGGAGGCCGTGTGATGAGGGCTGCGGAAGGGGCGGCGGGTCAGCAGGGGATGACGGGGATCCGTCAGCCCCGCCACCGACCAAATCCCCGACACCGCCAGCGCCTCCTCCCGGGTCATATCCGGCAGGATGGAGGGCAGACGCCGGGCCAGCATGGATTTGCCCGCGCCCGGAGAACCGATGAGCAGCAGATTGTGGCCCCCCGCGGCGGCAATCTCCAGGGCGCGCTTCACGTTCTCCTGGCCCATGACGTCTTCCAGATCCGGCTCCGGGACCGCCTCCGGCTCCGGCTGCCACGCCGGAGCCGGCGTGAGAGGCGTTTCCCCGCTGAGATGGGCGGCCAGGGCTTTCACGTCCGGCACACCGTACACTGTGAGCTCTCCGGCCAGCGTGGCCTCGCCGGCGTTCTCCGCCGGAACAAACAGCTGCCGCACGCCGCAGCGGCATGCCGCCAGGGCCATGGGCAGCACCCCGGAGACGCCCCGCAGCGCCCCGGTAAGAGACAGCTCTCCCAGAAAGGCCGCGTCCGGCGGAGGAGGCGGCAGCGCCCCGGAGGCGCACAAAAGTCCCACCAGAATGGGCAGGTCGTACACCGTGCCCGCCTTCTTCTGCCCCGCCGGGGCCAGGTTCACGGTGATCCGGCCCACAGGGTATTTGGCCCCGCAGTTCTTTACCGCCGCGCGCACCCGCTCACGAGCCTCCCGCACGGCGGCGTCGGGCAGGCCGACCACATCAAAGGCCGGCAGTCCGCCGGAGAGAAAACATTCCACGCTGACCTCGTATCCCGAGACCCCGTTCAGGCCCAGGGACCGCACCGCCATCACCATGTGCGCCGCCTCCTTTCGCATCCGGCCGCAGAGCCGGAGATCGTCCATGGATTCCCAGCTATCCTACCACAAAAAGGAAGATCAGGGAATACCCGGAGGCGAAAAAACCGCTGGGAACAGCGGACTTGGCGGAATGCACGGCAAACCGCGGGAAAAATTGTGCAAAAAATAACAGGCCACGGTTTACAGGGCGAAAGACAAGTGATATAATAACCCTGCATGAGAATTCGGGGGAGAGAGACCGGTTTTCGTGTTTGGCAAGATTGCTGTTCGGGCAGCAAATTAATAGGAGGTAAGAGTTTATGGCAAGAAAGTTCAAGTCCATGGACGGTAACAACGCGGCTGCGTATGTCAGCTACGCGTTTACCGAGGTGGCGGGCATCTACCCCATCACCCCGTCCTCGCCCATGGCAGACTTGGTGGACCAGTGGGCCGCCGCTGGTCAGAAAAATATTTTCGGCACCACCGTCAAGGTATGCGAAATGCAGTCCGAGGCCGGCGCCGCCGGCACCGTCCACGGGTCTCTGGCCGCGGGCGCGATGACCACCACCTACACCGCCTCTCAGGGCCTGCTGCTGATGATCCCCAACATGTATAAGATCGCCGGCGAGCTGCTGCCCTGTGTGTTCCATGTGTCCGCCCGTACCGTGTCCACCCATGCGCTGAACATCTTCGGCGATCACTCTGACGTCATGGCCTGCCGTCAGACCGGCTTTGCCATGCTGTGCGAGAACGATCCCCAGGAGATCATGGACCTGGGCCCCGTGGCGCATCTGGCCTCCATTGAGGGCCGTGTCCCCTTTATCAACTTCTTTGACGGCTTCCGGACCTCCCACGAGATTCAGAAGGTCGCCGCCTGGGACTATGACGACCTGAAGGAGATGTGCGACATGGACGCCGTGGCGGCGTTCCGCAAGCATGCTCTGAATCCTGAGCATCCCAGCATGCGCGGTTCTCACGAAAACGGCGATATCTTCTTCCAGCACCGCGAGGCCTGCAACCCCTACTACGACGCTCTGCCCGCCGTGGTGGAGAAGTACATGGACAAGGTCAACGCCAAGCTGGGCACCGACTATAAGCTCTTCAACTACTACGGCGCCCCCGACGCCGAACGCGTCATCATCGCCATGGGCTCCATCTGCAATGTGGCCGAGGAGGTCATCGACTACATGACCGCCAAGGGCGAGAAGGTCGGCATGGTGAAGGTCCGCCTGTACCGTCCTTTCCGCGCGGACAAGCTCATCGAAGCCATCCCCTCCACGGTCAAGAAGA
>CALWXI010000076.1 GCA_944385455.1 uncultured Oscillospiraceae bacterium
CAGGTCCCGGCCGGTGAGCAGGGAGGCGTGTCCGTCGATGATGCAGCCCCGCTTGGCCGCCTCTTCAATGACAGAGAGGATCCGCGCCTCGCCGGAGGCCACGCCCCGGAAGTCCATCACCTCGCCCAGACCCGATACGCCCGGCAGGTCCAGCATCTCCCCGGCCTCCTCCGGACCCACGGAGCAGCCGGAGTCCTCAAACCCCGGCGCGGAGGGGATGGTGGACGGCGCCATCATCACCACCCGCAGCGGAAGTCCCCGGGCGGCATCCATCAGCGCCTGGACCCCGGTGCGGCCCAGGACGTTGCCGATCTCGTGGGGGTCGGCGGCCACCGTGGTGGTGCCGCAGCAAAGGGCCACCCGGGCAAAGTGGGCGGGGGTGAGCATGCTGCTTTCCAGATGCATGTGGGAGTCCACAAAGCCGGGCAGGGCATAGCAGCCCGCGCCGTCCAGCTCCTCCAGCGCCGTGTGGGGAAAGTCCATGGCCCCCACATAGGCGATGCGCCCGTCCATCAAAGCGATGTCACCGGGCGTCACGGTGTCGTCGAATACGTTCACGATCCGCACGTTGCGGATCACCAGCGAAAACGGACGGCGCCCCTGGATGGCGCCTGCGGTCTCTCCCAGCATGGACCTTCTCCCTTCCTGAAGCGGTCCCTTGTCACGGACCGCGGCAATGTACTACCTTTTCAACTGGCTATCATATCCCATTTTCCCGCCGTCGTCAACAAACCCTTGCAAAAATGCGCATTTTATATAGAATATTCTCTAGGAAACACCGGTTTATGCCGCAAATGCCAAAAGCGGCCCGAAGGAGGACGAGCATGACGAAGGAAGCACTCAAGGCCCAGTGCCTGGAACGGATCGACGCCCGGAAGGAGGAGATCATCGCCATCGGGCAGGAGATCTTTGCCCATCCGGAGCTGGGCTTCAAGGAAACACACACCGCCGCCCTGGTGCGGCGGGTTTTGGATGATCTTCGTATCCCCTGCCGGGAAGGACTGGCCATCACCGGCGTCCGGGGGGATCTCCGGGGCCGGGGCGACGGGCCCCGGATCATGGTGATGGGGGAGCTGGATGCGGTGGTCTGCCCGCTGCATCCCCAGGCGGACCCGCAGACCGGCGCCGCCCACTCCTGCGGCCACAACGCCCAGATCGCGTCTATGCTGGGCGCGGCCATGGGCCTCGCGCCCCTGGCCGGAGAACTGGACGGCAGCGTGGCCTTCGTGGCGGTGCCGGCTGAGGAGTATGTGGAGCTGGAGTACCGGGAGCGGCTGCGCCGGGAGGGGAAGCTCCGCTTCTTCGGGGGCAAGCAGGAGTATCTGCGGCTGGGGGTCCTGGACGATATCGACATGGGCATGATGATCCACTCCCATGCCGGCGTGGAGGACCGGCACTTCCTCATTGGCTGCGACAGCTCCGGCTTTGTGGGAAAGCTCATCCGCTTCACCGGCCGGGAGGCCCACGCCGGGGCCCGCCCCTTTGACGGCATCAACGCCCTCAATGCGGCCGCCCTCTCCCTGCTGGCCATCAACTCCCAGCGGGAGACCTTCCGGGAAAAGGACCGCATCCGCATCCACCCCATCATCACCAAGGGCGGCGACCTGGTGAACATCGTCCCCGCGGATGTGCGGCTGGAGACCTACGTCCGGGGCACGAACCTGGAGGCCATCCTGGATGCGTCGGAGAAGGTGAACCGCTGCCTGCAGGGCTGCGCATATGCCATCGGCGCTCAGGTGGACATCCGGGAGATGCCCGGATACCTGCCACTGATCCAGAACGAGGAGATGTCCCGGCTGTTCGCGGACAACGCCGAGGCCCTGCTGGGCAAGGGCACCAACATCTACGGCCAGGAGCTCATGGGCGCCACCGACGCCGGCGACGTCAGTTCCTTCATGCCCTTCATCCACATCTCCACCGGCGGCTACAGCGGCGACGCCCACAGTCAGAATTTCACCGTGTGCGATCCGGAGATGGCCTACGTGATGCCGGCCAAGGCCATGGCCATGACCGTCATCGATCTTTTGTGGGATGGCGCGGCCCAGGCCCGGGCGATCCGGGACGCGTCCGCCCCCAGATTCACCCGGGAAAGCTACCTGCGGTTCTGGGACCAGGTGGCTGCCGGGACTCCCCAGGATATTTGCTTTTGAAAGGAGCGAGCCTATGTTTTCCGAGGAAGTATTGGAGCTGGAGCCCCGGCTCATCGAATGGCGGCGGGCGATGCACCAGCGTCCCGAGCTGTCCTTTGAAGAGTCCTGGACCACGGAATTTTTGACGGAGGAGTTGGGCAGGATCCCCGGACTCACCCTCCAGCGGCCCACCAAGACCGGCGTGGTGGCGGTGCTGCGGGGCGCCCGTCCCGGCCGGACCATTGCCCTGCGGGCGGACATCGACGCCCTGCCCATTCAGGAAGAGACGGACCTGCCCTATGCCTCCCGGGTTCCCGGCGTCATGCACGCCTGTGGGCACGACGGCCACGCCGCCATGCAGCTGGCGGCGGTGCGGATCCTGGCCGGGCAGCGGGAACAGCTGTGCGGCGAGGTGCGCTTTTTGTTTCAGCACGCCGAGGAGCTGCCTCCGGGCGGCGCGGCGGAGCTGCTGGAGGCGGGGGTCATGGAGGGCGTGTCCGAGGTCTACGGCATGCACCTGAGTTCCAATTTCCCCACCGGCACTTTCGGCGTCCGGTCCGGCGCCCTCACCAGCGCCACGGACCGTTTTGACATCCGGGTCATCGGCAAGGGCGGTCACTCCGCCTTCCCGGAGACCTGTGTGGACCCCATTGTCACGGCGGCCCAGATCATCACGGGGCTGCAGACCGTGGTGGCCCGACGGATCCGGGCGGTGGAGCCGGCGGTGGTGTCGGTGTGCATGGTCCAGGGCGGCCAGGCCTACAACATCATCCCCGGTGAAGTGACCATCACCGGGTCCACCCGGACCTTTGACAAGGAGACCCGCAGGACGCTGCCCGGCGTCCTGGAGCGGATCGTGTCCGGCATCTGCCGGACGGCGGGAGCGGACTACGACTTCCGCTTTTCCCACGGCTACGCATCCGTCGTCAACGACGCCGCCTTGACCCAGGCGGGGCGGCAGGTGATCCAGTCCGCATTCGGCGAGGCAGCGGTGCTGGAGATCGACCCGCTGATGCCGGGCGAGGATTTCTCCGCCCTGCAGGAGCACTGCCCCGGCTTCTTCGTGGAGCTGGGCGCCCGGAACGAGGAGACCGGCTGCACGGTGCCCCACCACAACAGCCGCTACCGCATGGATGAGGCGGCGCTGAAATACGGCGTGGAGTACCTCTGCCGGTTGGTGCGCAGCCGGCTGGCCGGGGCGTGACGGGGGACGCCTTCCGGAAGGTGTCCGGCAAAAGACGGGCCGCCGCAGCAGACCGGGGATCTCCTGCGGCGGTCCGCATTGTGCGCAGAGAGAGGGGAAAGCCCCGGCGGGGATGGAAAGGAAGCGAGCATGAGAGGATGGATGATTGCGGCGGCGCTGTTGCTGCTGCTTTGCGGATGCGGAGCTCCGGATCCGGCGCCGGAGGCGGACGCGGAAGCCTTGCTGCCGGGGGAGCCGGAGGGAGCGGTGCGCATCGTGGATGATCTGGGCCGGACAGTGACGGTGAGCAGCCCGCGGCGGGTGGCGGCGCTCATCGGCAGCTTTGCCGATGTATGGTGCCTGGCCGGCGGCGCGGACACCCTGGCCGCCACGGCCAACGACGCCTGGACGTCCTTTGAGGGACTTCCTCTGGAGGGCGTGGTGAATCTGGGGGCCTCCAAGGATATCAGCCTGGAGACACTGATCGCGGCGGAGCCGGATTTCATTGTGGCCAGCTGCAACACGGCCCTGGATCTGGAGCTGCTGCCGGTCTTTGAGGAGATGGGGATCCCGGCGGCTTATTTTGAGGTCAGTACATTCGATCAGTACCTGTCCATGCTGGAGCGGTGCACGCAGATCACCGGCGATGCCGAGGCTTACCGGGAAAACGGCGAGGCGGTCCGGCAGCAGGTGGAGGAGGCCGTGGCCCGGGCAGACGGCAGCGGGC
>CALWXI010000077.1 GCA_944385455.1 uncultured Oscillospiraceae bacterium
ATGATCAGCAGGATGATGATCCAGCAGCAGTTGCCGCCACCAAAACCATTATTGCACATATCGGGACCTCCTATGAAATGTAGCCCGCCGAAGCGGCCTCACTTCATCGTATGCGCCTGGGTCCCGGATGTGCGGGAGGATTCACACAAGACGCCAGCTGGTCACCTTTCCCCGGGCCTCACTGAGTTCCGCGCTGGTGAAGACGCCCTTTTCCATCAGCATGTCTGCCAGCGTCCCCCCCTGGGGCGTCACCGCCTCCAAAGCGTAATACGAAATATACACCAGCTCCGCCCGCAGGAAGGCGTCCCGCTGAAGCATGGCTGCCTCCGCAGCGGTAAGCAGGCCGCAGGTCTGGGCCCGGTCCAAGGTATCCGAAAGATCCGTGTTGGCGGCGGAGCTGTAGCCCATGGCACGGAGAACGAACTCCGTGTACTGATAGGCGTTCACCGCCCCGGCGGGCTTGAACTGTGTGGCGCTGTATCCATTGGTATAGCCCCGGCTGTACGCGTAGCCCACATATTTTTCCGCCTGGGAGCCGGACTCGATATCAGTAAAAGGCGTGGAGCCGGTCCAGGCAAGGGCCGCGTCCTCCTCTCCCAGCACCCGGATGAACATGATCAGCGCCTGGAGCCGGGTAGGCGCCGCCTCCAGATCAAAGCCCTGTCCATAGCCGGTGAGGCTCCCCTGGAAGAGATGCAGCGTTTTGAGGGCGGACGCCATGGCATTGTAGTCCACCTCCCCGGAGTACTGGAAGGCATACGGCCCCTGGTACTGCACCACAGCCGTTTTGGAACTGACGGTAAAGGAGACGGAGGTATCCTCCGCCGCAAGATACCGGTGTCCGGCCGTCAGTGCGCCGCCGCTGGCCAGTACCGTTCCGGTGGTGACGTCCACCACCGCGCCGGCGCTGTATACCGCCCGGGCACTGCCTGCCAGCACCATCACACCCGTCCCGGTCTGACCCAGCAGCGTGTCCCCGGATTTGAGCCGTGTCTGGACCCAGGATGCCGCTGAGGCAGAGGCCGTACCAGCGGTATCCGCCTGTTCCAGGATGGCCGCGTCCGACGCATCCAGCCGCTGCTCGATCCTGCGGTCCAGAGTGTCGGAAAAGGTGCCGGCCAGGTAGGAAAGCGTCGCCAGGGGATCCCCGGCGTCTCCGGCGGCCAGCACCGCCGCCGTCAGCACCAGGCAGACGGCCAGCGACAGGGCAAATTTTTTCTTCATAGATCACGGATTCCTTTCCTCACTCCCCTTCCGGGGCGGCGTCAGCGGTTGGCGATGCGGTAGCTGAGGGTCAGGAGGCTGTCTGCAAAATGGATGTTCTCAAACTTCACATCCGGATCGCTGCTGGTGAGCTCCACATTGGTGAAGTTCCAGAACCCCCGCACGCCCAGGCGGATGATCCGGTCCGCCGTCTCCTGGGCCACGGACTGAGGGATCGTCAGCACCACCACGTCCACACTATGCTCCCGCAGATAGCTGTCCAGATCGTTCATGGAGTAGATGGGCACGCCGTTGACCGTGGTGCCCACCACATTGGGGGCGATGTCAAAGGCGGCATCCACGGAAAAGCCGCTCTGGGAAAAGCGGAAGTTCTGCAGCAGCGCATGGCCCAAATTGCCTACGCCGATCATCACCAGGTGGTGGTTGTTGTCCACCCCCAGAATGTGGCCGATCTCGGCGCGCAGCTCTTCTACATTATAGCCGTAGCCCTGCTGGCCGAACTCGCCGAAGCAGCTGAAATCCTGACGGATCTGGGAGGCGGTGATGTTCATCTCCTGCCCCAGGGAGTGGGAAGAGATCCGCACCACTCCTCGGGCGCAAAGTTCCGTCAGCTGACGGTAATATCGAGGCAGACGCCGGACGACAGCGTCGGAAATGTTCTCCTTTTTCAAGATGTGTCACTCCTGTTATCAAGTTCCATCGCAGTGTATAAGGGTAGTGTAGACCAAAATCCCCAACTTGTCAATTTTTTTAACAATCTTCTCCGGATTTTTCCCCGCCTCCTGTCATGAAGAAAAACGCCGCGAAGCAGCTGCTTCGCGGCGCTGGAAAAATCCGTTAAATCAAAGCCTGAAACGCCTCCACGATGGCGTCGCAGCTCTCGTGCACCACCATCATCACGTAGTTCCCGTCGGATACCACCCGGCTGCTGTTGGTCCACAGCTCCGTGGGTCCGGGATACCAGGCGCCGGTCTCGGCCATATAATCCACCCGGCTCTGAAAGATCGCCTTCACGGTGTCCACATCCTTGCTGTCCGTGACCTCCACCAGGCAGAACTCGCCGTTGTTCATGCTCATCATGGTCCCCATCACCAGGCACTGCTTGGTGTCCACATCGTTGAGTCCGGCATAATAGGCATCCACCAGATCCGCGGAAAACTGCTGCAGGGACTGGAACTCATACTGAGAGATCATGTCCTCGTAAAAGGCGTTCAGGTCCACAGAGGTGCTGGCAGCGCCGCCGTCCTCAGCAGGCTTCTCCTCCGGCTTCTCCGTTTTCCAGTTGCACCGGACCGCGCAGGTCCGCTTCTCGCTGCCGCTGGTTACAACGATGATGGCCGTACCCGGAGCCACCGCCGTGACGGTGCCGTCGGCCGCCACCGTGGCCACCTTGGGATCGCTGCTGGCGAAGGTGCACGCTCCCGGCGCACCAGTGACCTGGAGCTGGTAGCTGCTGCCGGCGGAAAAGAGGGTGAAGTCCGTGCTGCTGAGGGTCATCTTCTCCGTGCCGTCACCCGCTTCCTCCGCAGGAACCTCCTCTGTGTCTTCCTCCCGGGCGGGCTCTTCTTCTGTGTCTTCCTCCTGGGCGGGCTCTTCTTCAGGCTCCTGGGCGGGTGCCTCTTCCGGCATCTCCTCCGGATCTCCCTCCGGCTGCGCCGTCTCCTCCTGAGTATCCTGAGACTCCTGAACATCTTCCCCGGAAGTCTCCCCTGCGCCGCAGGACGCCAGCGCCAGCATCAGTGCCATGGCCATCAAAAGGGCCAAGAGCTTGTTTCTCATGTCGTTCCTCCTTGATATGCCGTTCTCCTCGGCTGTTTGCTGGGGTTAGACGGAGGCATCCGGGAAAAAGTTCCCCACCGTGCCGAAAAAAAGGGAAGAAGTTCAAAAAGGTATTGACAGTCCATTTTTGAACCGATATACTACCTGTGTCATGTGATATGAGTTTTGTACAGAGTATCCATGCAAATATTTCTTCTGACCACCCCCTCAGGGGTCAAGGCCATACGGACAGCCGGGTCAACTGCCGAAGGCAACTGGAATGTTGCCATTATTGATTGAGTTAAAAGCTCAATTTTATAAGTTGGTTACCGAACCACCGCATGAAAGCATGCATCAACTTGTAAAACGGTCAATAAGAGTAGTAAAAGTAAGTATTTGCTATATAGACTCTGTATGAAGCTGCATGGAGCAACTCCCCCAACGAAATGGAGGGGCCTCCCTGCGGAATGGCACCGCGCGCAGCAGGAAGCATTTCCCGCCGCGCTGGGGTCCATCATGCGAAAGACGGTTTTGCAGGCAATGTGCATGGATGCGCATTGCCTGCTTTTTTCACCCGCAGGCAGAAAAACGGCCCGGGAAACCGGCCTACAGGAGGATGACGGGATATGGCAGACAAGCTGAGACTTTACGGATTCAACAACCTCACCAAGGCGCTGAGCTTCAACATCTACGACGTGTGCTACGCCAAATCCGCCCGGGAGCAGCGGGACTACATCGCCTATATCGACGAACAGTACAGCTCCGAGCGGCTGACCAACATCCTCACCACGCTGACGGATATGATCGGCGCCAAGGTCCTCAACATCGCCAAGCAGGACTACGAGCCCCAGGGGGCCTCCGTCACCATCCTCATTGCCGAGGGGTCCATGATCCCCGCCGGGGAGACCCAGCTGGCCCACCTGGACAAAAGCCACGTGACGGTGCACACCTATCCGGAGTACCATCCGGAAACCAGCCTGGCCACTTTCCGGGTGGATATCGACGTGGCCACCTGCGGGGAGATCACGCCCCTTTCCACCCTGGACTACCTCATCGGGTCCTTCGACTCCGACATCATCACCATGGATTACCGGGTCCGGGGCTTTACCCGGGACATGTCCGGCCGGAAGCTGTTCATGGACCATCACGTGGCCTCCATCCAGGACTACATCAACCCCGAGACCCTGCGCCGCTACGACGCGGTGGACGTGAACGTCTATGCCTCCAATCTGTTCCACACCAAGATGATGGTCAAGGAGATCGACCTGCAGAACTACCTCTTCAAGACCGACGTCTACGAGCTGCCGCCCCAGACCCGGCTTGCCATCATGAACAACCTGCGCCGGGAGATGATTGAGATCTTCAGCGGGCGCAATATCTACTAACAGAAGGAGATTGCCATGGATCAGACCAGAGCGCCCATCTACGAGGCGCTGGAACACTTCCGGAAAATGCGGGTGGTGCCCTTTGACGTGCCGGGTCACAAGCGGGGCCGGGGCAACCCGGAACTGGTACGCCTGCTGGGTGAGAACTGCGTGGGGCTGGACGTGAATTCCATGAAGCCCCTGGACAATCTCTGCCACCCCATTTCCGTGATCCGGGAGGCGGAGGAACTGGCGGCGGACGCCTTCGGCGCGTCTCACGCCTTTTTGATGGTGGGAGGCACCACCTCCGCCGTGCAGAGCATGGTGCTCTCCGTGGTCAAGCACGGGGAGAAGATCATCCTTCCCCGCAATGTCCACCGCAGCGTCATGGGCGCCCTGGTGCTGTGCGGCGCGGTGCCCGTCTACGTGAACCCCGAGTGCGATGAACGGCTGGGCATCCCCCTGGGGATGCGGCTTTCCGAGGTGGAACGAGCCATCCGGCAGAACCCGGACGCCAAGGCCGTGCTGGTGAACAACCCCACCTACTACGGCATCTGCTCGGACCTTCGGAGCATCGTGGATCTGGTCCATCGCAGCGGCATGCTGTGCCTCGTGGACGAGGCACACGGCACTCATTTTTATTTCCACGACGGCCTGCCCGTCTCCGCCATGGCGGCGGGAGCGGATCTGGCCGCCGTCTCCATGCACAAGTCCGGCGGCAGCCTGACCCAGAGCAGCCTCCTGCTCACCGGCCCCAGCGTGTCCCCGGGCTATGTCCGGCAGATCATCAACCTCACTCAGACCACCAGCGCCTCCTACCTGCTGCTCTCCAGCCTGGACATTGCCCGGCGGAACCTGGCCCTGCGGGGCCAAAGGGAATTCGGCCGGGTGATGGAGATGGCGGAGTACGCCCGGAGCGAGATCAACGCCATCGGCGGCTACTGCGCCTTCGGCCGGGAGCTGATCAACGGCGGCAGCATCTACGACTTCGACGTCACCAAGCTCTCGGTGAACACCCTGGACGTGGGCCTGGCGGGCATCGAGGTCTATGACCTGCTGCGGGATGAGTACGACATCCAGATCGAGTTCGGCGATCTGGGCAACATCCTGGCCTACCTCTCCATCGGAGACCGCCCCCGGGAGGTGGAACGGCTGGTGGGCGCCCTCAGCGAGGTGCGCCGCCGGTTCGGCAAGCCAGGAGCGGAGCTGATGAAGCAGGAGTACATCGACCCGGAGGTGGCCGTCTCCCCCCAGGAGGCCTTCTACGCCCCCAAACGCCGGCTGCCCCTGGAGGAGACCGTGGGGTACGTGTGCAGCGAGTTTGTCATGTGCTATCCCCCCGGCATCCCCATTCTGGCCCCGGGAGAGCGTATCACCCGGGAGATCATCGCATACATCCGGTACGCCAAGGAAAAAGGCTGCTCCATGACCGGTCCCGAGGACGCGGACATCGCTTTCCTGAACGTACTGGCTTAAAGGAAGGAGTCAGGAATGGAATTTTGGTTCAGCGAGCGCCAGACCCCCAACGTGAAGCTCTCCATCCGGGTGGACCGGCAGCTCTACAGCGGCAAGAGTGAATTCCAGCGCATCGACGTGTTCGAGTCCCCGGAGTTCGGCCGCTTTCTCACCCTGGACGGCTACATGATGCTGACGGAGAAGGACGAGTTCATTTACCACGAGATGATCGTCCACGTGCCCATGGCGGTGCATCCCCACGTCCGGGACGTACTGGTCATCGGCGCGGGGGACGGCGGCGTCATCCGGGAACTGGCCCGCTATCCGGAGATCGAGCACATCGACATGGTGGAGATCGACCCCCTGGTGGTGGAGGTGTGCCGGCAATATCTCCCCGGCACCGCCCGCTGCCTGGATGATCCCCGTCTCACCATTCACTACCAGGACGGACTGAAGTTCGTCCGCTCCCCCCAGGACCGCTATGACCTCATCATCGTGGACTCCACGGATCCCTTCGGCCCCGGCGAGGGCCTCTTCACCCGGGAGTTCTACGGAAACTGCTACAAGGCCCTGCGCTCCGACGGCATCATGGTCAACCAGCACGAGAGTCCCTTCTATGAAGAGGACGCCCTGGCCTGCCAGCGGGCCCACAAGCGGATCGTGGAATCCTTCCCCATCAGCAAGGTCTATCAGGCCCACATCCCCACCTATCCCTCCGGCCACTGGCTCTTCGGCTTTGCCAGCAAGCTGTATCACCCTCTCCGGGATCTGGACGAGGCCCGCTGGAACGCCCGGGACCTCACCTGCCACTACTATACCACCACCCTGCACAAGGGGGCGTTCTATATCCCCGCCTACGTGGAGGAGCTTTTGAAACATGTTGAATCCGCAGATTGACGTATTCATGGGGTGCGACGCCCCCTTTGACCAGGCCGATACCGTGCTCTTCGGCGCTCCCTTCGATTCCACCACCTCCAACCGCCCCGGCACCCGGTTCGGTCCCTCCGCCCTGCGGCGGGAGTCTTACGGCCTGGAGCTGTACAGCCCCTATCAGGACCGGGACCTCAGCGACCGGGCCGTACTGGACAGCGGGGACATCGAGCTGCCCATGGGCAGCTCCGTCCTGGCTCTGGAGGCCATCCAGGCCCGGGCCGCGGAGATCCTCGCCGCCGGGAAGCGGCCCTTCCTGCTGGGCGGAGAGCATCTGGTGACACTGGGAGCCTTCCGGGCCGCTCATGAGAAATTCCCGGAGGTATGCATCCTCCACTTCGATGCTCACACGGACCTGCGGCAGGAATACCTGGGGGTGGAGCTGTCCCACGCCTGCGTCATCCGCCGCTGCTGGGACCTTGCCGGCGACGGACGCATCTTCCAGTTCGGCATCCGCTCCGGGGACCGGTCCGAGTGGCAGTGGGGAAAATCCCACGTCTTCACCCATCCCTTTGATCTGGATGGACTGGAAAGCACTGTTTCCATGCTGGGCAACAAGCCCATTTACTTTACAGTAGATCTGGACGTGCTGGACCCCTCGGTCTTTCCCGGCACCGGCACGCCGGAGCCCGGCGGCGTGTCCTTCGAGGCGCTGCGGAGGGCCGTGACACTGGTTTGCAGCCGGTGCAACATTGTAGGCTGCGACGTCAACGAGCTGTCCCCACCCTATGATCCCAGCGGCGTTTCCAACGCCGTGGCGGCCAAAATCGTCCGGGAAATGCTGCTGGCATTCCCCGATCACAACTAACATCATTCAGGAGGAATCAGATATGGCAAAGGCTCTCATCATCGGCTGCGGCGGCGTGGCCGGCGTGGCTATCCACAAGTGCTGCCAGAACAGCGACGTCTTTGAGGAGATCTGCATCGCCAGCCGCACCCTCAGCCGGTGCGAAGCGGTGAAGCAGGAGCTGGAGGGCAGGACCCGCACCAGGATCACCATTGAGCAGGTGGACGCGGACGACGTGGAGCAGGTCATCGCCCTCATCAAAAAGGTCCGGCCGGATCTCGTCATGAACATCGCCCTCCCCTATCAGGACCTCACCATCATGGACGCGTGCCTGGCCTGCGGCGTCAACTACATGGACACCGCCAACTATGAGCCGGAAAACATCGAAGACCCCGCGTGGCGGGCCGTCTATGAAAAGCGCTGCAAGGAGGAGGGCTTCTCCGCCTACTTCGATTACTCCTGGCAGTGGGCCTACAAGGAGAAGTTCGAAAAGGCCGGCCTCACCGCCCTCCTGGGCTCCGGCTTCGATCCCGGCGTCACCCAGGCTTACTGCGCCTTTGCCCAGGAGCCCCTGTTCGCCGAGATCCACACCATCGACATCCTGGACTGCAACGGCGGCGACCACGGCTATCCCTTCGCCACCAACTTCAATCCCGAGATCAATCTCCGGGAGGTGTCCGCTCCCGGCTCCTACTGGGAGAACGGCCGCTGGGTGGAGATCCCCCCCATGTCCATCAAGCGGGAGTATGACTTCGACCAGGTGGGCAG
>CALWXI010000078.1 GCA_944385455.1 uncultured Oscillospiraceae bacterium
CCATGGCGTAGATCCGGGACTTGATCTCGTCGGTGATGTGGGGGATGATCTGCACGGTGGCCCCCAGGTAGTCCCCCCGGCGCTCCCGGTTGAGGACGGACCAGTAGATCTTGCCGGAGGAGACGGAGCTGTTGCCGCTGAGGTCCTCGTCCACAAAGCGCTCATAGTGCCCCAGATCCAGGTCCGTCTCGGCGCCGTCCTCGGTGACGAACACCTCGCCGTGCTGGTAAGGGCTCATGGTGCCGGGGTCCACGTTGATATAGGGGTCGAACTTCTGGTTGCGCACCCGGACGCCCCGCTGCTTCAAAAGCCGCCCAAGGGAGGCAGCGCAGATGCCCTTCCCCAGGCCGGACACCACGCCTCCGGTAACAAATACGAATTTGGTCGACATTTCCACCCATCCTTTCTTTTCCCAAAGCCGCCCGCGGGCGGCTGTACGCGGTCAACGGACAATCCGGCGCGCTTTTGAAAAACAAAAAAACACCGGCGGAGCATTTTGCGGCTGAAAATCCCGTCCGTTTCGGGACGTTCAGCTGCGATCCGCGGTGTCGCTGGTATTGTTCGATTGTAGCCTGCGGCCCGGGCCGCAAACCGCCGCCAAAGCGCATCCAGAAAAAACACGTTCCAAATATAGCACCGCGCCGCGCCGGTTGTCAATGCCCAGTTTTCCCCGTTCCGGAAAAAACGGTCCTGGCTTTTTTTCCAAAAGTAATGGGGCTTTTTGTGTAGAATGCCGGTTGACTTTATCCCTTTAAAGCTGTATGTTGTAAAAGTAATCTGCTCCGGTGCTCTTCCAGCGCCGGGACTCGCGCAATCTGCAACGTAAGGAGAGCCTGAAGATGAAAAAGAAGCTGCTTGCACTGATTTTGGCCGGCGTCATGGCGCTGGGCCTGGCCGCCTGCGGCGGTGGTCAGGAAGAAACTCCCTCCGAGTCCGGCGAAGGAACCCCCGTCCAGTCCGGCGAGGAGACCCCCTCCGGATCCGCCGACGGGGCCACCTACACCGTGGGCATCTGCCAGCTGGTCACCCATGAGGCGCTGGACGCCGCCACCCAGGGCTTCCAGGACGCCCTGAAGGAAGAGCTGGGCGACGCGGTGACCTTTGACCTGCAGAACGCCGCCAACGATCCCGCCACCTGCGCCACCATCGCCAACGGCTTCGTCTCCGCCGGCGTGGATCTGATCCTGGCCAACGCCACCACGGCTCTGCAGGCCGCCGTGGCCGCCACCGCCGACATCCCCATTTTGGGCACCTCCGTCACCGAGTACGGCGTGGCCCTGGGCATCGACGGCTTTACCGGCACCGTGGGCACCAACGTCTCCGGTACCTCCGATCTGGCCCCCCTGGACCAGCAGGCGGCCATGATCCAGGAGTGGTTCCCCGACGCCAAGACCGTGGGGCTTCTGTACTGCTCCGGCGAGGCCAACAGCCAGTATCAGGTGGACACTGTCCAGGCCGCGCTGGAGGCCCTGGGCTACACCTGCACGCAGTATCCCTTCTCCGACTCCAATGACATCGCCGCCGTGACCCAGAACGCCGTGGCCAACAGCGAGATCATCTACATCCCCACCGACAACACCGCCGCCTCCAACACCGGTGTGGTGGACAACATCTGCCGTCCCGCCGGCATTCCCGTGTTCGCCGGCGAAGAGGGCATTGCCAAGGGCTGCGCCGTGGCCACCCTCTCCATCAGCTATTATGATCTGGGCGTCGCCACCGGCAAGATGGCCGCCAGGATCCTCACCGGCGAGTCCGATGTCTCCGAAATGCCCATTGAGTACGCGCCCCAGTTCACCAAGAAGTACAACGCGGACATCTGCGCGGACCTGGGCATCACCCCGCCCGAGGGATACGAGGCCATCGCCTGATCCCTCCGTTTTCCACAAAAAATAACCGGATGCGGCGGACAAGGGACTTCCCTGTTCCGCCGTGTTTTGCTATACTATTGAGGTCTATAACCTTTTGGAGGGAGAATCTTCGATCATGCTGGACTTCATCACCGCATTGCCGGGAGCCGTGTCCCAGGGTCTGATCTGGGGCATCATGGCCATCGGCGTGTACATCACCTACAAACTGCTGGATATCGCGGACCTTACCGTGGACGGCTCCTTCTGCACCGGCGGCGCCACCTTCGCCGTGCTCTTCGGCGCCGGCGTGAACCTCTGGCTGGCGCTGCTCATCGCCCTGGCGGTGGGCATGCTCACAGGCCTTGTCACTGGGCTGCTGCACACCTTCTGCGGCATCCCCGCCATCCTGGCCGGCATCCTGACCCAGCTGGGCCTCTGGTCCGTGAACCTGGCCATCATGTCCATGAAGGCCAATGTGTCCATCAACGTCACCAACCAGGAATCTCTGGACCGGCTGCTGGTGTCGCTGCGGTTCGTCCAGGACGTGGCCAAGGGAGACCGGCCCTTCTGGCAGCATCCCATCTTCGTGGTGGGCCTGTTCACCGCCGCCATCATCGGCATTTTATACTGGTTCTTCGGCACGGAGCTGGGCTGCGCCCTGCGGGCCACCGGCTCCAACGCCAACATGGCCCGGGCCCAGGGCATCAACACCGACTTCACCAAGGTGCTGGGCCTGATGCTCTCCAACGGCCTGGTGGCCCTCTCCGGCTCGCTGTTGGCGCAGTACCAGCGCTATGCCGACATCAACATGGGCCGGGGCGCCATCGTCATCGGCCTGGCCGCCGTCATCATCGGCGAGGTGATCTTCTCCCGCCTGTTCCACAACTTCGCGCTGAAGCTGCTGGCGGTGTCCATCGGCGCCATTTTGTACTACATCGTCATCCAGGCGGTGCTGGCCATGGGCCTCAA
>CALWXI010000079.1 GCA_944385455.1 uncultured Oscillospiraceae bacterium
AGACGGCTCTCAGCGGCAGCGTCTCCACCGACGGCTCCACCTCCATGGAGGAGGTCATCGGCGTCCTGGGCGAGCAGTTCATGATGGACAACAGCGGCGTCACCGTCACCTACAACCCCACCGGCTCGGGCGCCGGCATCGAGGCGGTGAAGAACGGCAGCTGTGACATCGGTCTGGCATCCCGTGCCCTGAAGGATGAGGAGAAGGCCGGCGGCCTCACCGAGACCACTGTGGCGCTGGACGGCATCGCCGTCATCGTCAACGCCGAGAACCCCGTCACCGACCTGACGCTGGAGCAGATTGCCGACATCTACACCGGCGCTGTCAACGACTGGTCCGAGGTGGGCGGCAATGCCGGCACCATCGCCCGCATCATCCGTGAGTCCGGCTCCGGCACCCGGGACGGCTTCGAGTCCATCACCGGCACGGAGGATGCCTGCCTGAGCGATCAGGAGCTCTCCTCCACCGGCGCCGTCATCGAGGCGGTGCGCACCACTCCCGGCGCCATCGGCTACGCTTCCCTCTCCGCTGTGGAGGGCCAGGAGGGCATCACCGTGCTGAGCGTGGGCGGTGTGGCTCCTTCTGAGGCCACCGTTCTGGACGGCACCTATGCCATTCAGCGTCCCTTCGTGTTCGTCACCCGCACCGACGAGGCTCTGTCCGCCCCCGCCCAGGCCTTCTTCGACTTCGCGACCTCCACCGCCGCCAACGAGCTCATCGCTGCCGCCGGCGCCGTGGGCGTCGCCCAGTGAGTCACCCCGCATTTGAGACCGCCCCGGCCGGCGCCCTCCCTGTGAGGCGCCGGCCGCTGGGCGGGTCCGGAGGAGGTACGGCCCCCTCCAGCAAGGAGCGAGTTACTATGGAAAACGAACTGTCTCTGCCGCGGACGTCCAGCGCCCGCGCTTCCGAGAAAAAGCCCGGCGGCCGGCCGCCCCGCCTGCGGGTGAACAACGCCCGGGAGGCTCTGGAGCTGGCCATGAACCTGCTGTTTTTTGTCTGCGGCATCGTGGCGGTGGCCTTCGTGCTGCTCATCAGCGTGTATCTTGTGATTTCCGGCCTCCCGGCCATCGGGGAGATCGGCCCCCTGAAGTTCCTGTTCGGCACCAAATGGTATGCCTCCACCGAGGACTTCGGGATTTTCGCCATCATTCTCACCTCCTTCGCCGGTACCGCCGGCGCCATTTTGCTGGGCGTGCCGGTGGGGCTGATGACCGCTGTGTTCCTGGCCAAGGTGGCGCCGCCCAGGGTGGCGGCGGTGATCCCCACCGCCGTGGACCTGCTGGCGGGCATCCCCTCCGTGGTGTACGGCCTGGTGGGCATGATTTTGCTGGTGCCCGCCATTCGGGTGGCCTTCGACCTGCCCTCCGGCGCAACGCTGCTGGCCGCCATCATCGTGCTGGCGGTGATGATCCTGCCCTCCATCATCTCCGTATCTGAAACCGCCCTGCGGGCGGTGCCCCGGGAGTATGAGGAGGCGTCCCTGGCCCTGGGAGCCACCCACATCGAGACCGTGTTCCGGGTCAGCGTCCCCGCCGCCCGCAGCGGCATTGCCACCGCCATCGTCCTGGGAATCGGCCGCGCCATCGGCGAGGCCATGGCCATCATGATGGTGGCGGGCAATGTGGCCAACATGCCGGGACTTCTGACCTCCGTGCGCTTTCTCACCACCGCCATCGTCTCCGAGATGGGCTATGCCTCCGTGGGGTCCCTGCACCGCAACGCCCTGTTCTCCATCGGATTGGTGCTGTTTTTGTTCATTATGATGATCAACGTGTTTCTCAATGTCTTCATCAAGAAGAAGAAGGAGGAGTGAGCCGTGGAGACCCATACCCTTTCGAGCCGGCGCCGCCTCTATGACCACGGCCTGCGGGCCCTTTTGTACCTGTGCGGGTTCCTCACCTGCGCGCTGCTGGTCCTCATCATCGGCTATATCTTCTACCGGGGCATCCCCAATCTGACGTGGGAGCTGGTCACCTCGCAGACCAGCTATATCAAGGATACCATCGGCATCCTGCCCAACATCCTCAACACCCTCTATCTGGTGGTGCTGTCCATGGTCATCGTGCTGCCTCTGGGCGTGGGCGCCGCCATCTACCTCACGGAATACGCCACCAACCGACGGCTGGTGGCCGTCATCGAGTTTGCCACCGAGACCCTTACCGGTATTCCCTCCATCATCTTCGGCCTGGTGGGGATGCTGTTCTTCATCCAGATGCTGGGCCTCAAAACCGGCGTGCTGGCGGGCAGCCTCACCCTGGTGGTGATGATCCTGCCCACCATCGTCCGCACCACCCAGGAGAGCCTGAAGACCGTGCCGGACTCCTACCGGGAGGGCGCGCTGGCCCTGGGCGCGGGAAAATGGCGAATGGTGCGCACGGTGGTCCTGCCCAATTCCGTGGACGGCATCGTCACCGGCTGCATCCTGGCGGTGGGCCGCATTGTGGGCGAGAGCGCGGCGCTTTTGTACACGGCGGGCTTCGGCGTGGTGCTCAACGATTTTGTGACGTCCCTCCAGTCGGCCTCCGGCTCCCTGACCGTGGCGCTGTACATGTACAGCGAGCGGGGCGAGACCGCCGTTGGCTTCGGCATCGCCACCATTTTGATGCTGCTGACGCTGCTCATCAATCTGGCCGCCACGCTGGTGGGCCGGAAACTCAGAAAATAAACGGGAGAGAATCCAAATGTCTACCATCATCCAAGTGCAGGATCTGAACCTGTGGTACGGCGCCCATCACGCGCTGCACAGTGTGAATCTGGATATCCCGGCTCACGAGATCACCGCCCTCATCGGCCCCTCCGGCTGCGGAAAATCCACCTTTCTGAAAACCCTCAACCGCATGAACGACCTGGTTCCCGGCATCCGCATCGAGGGCGAGGTGCGCTATGGGGGACAGAACATCTACGATCCCACCGTGGACACCACGTGGCTGCGCAAGCAGGTGGGCATGGTGTTCCAGAAGGCCAATCCCTTCCCCATGAGCATCTACGACAACGTGGCCTACGGCCCCCGCACCCACGGCATCCGCTCCCGGGTGAAGCTGGATGAGATCGTGGAGAATTCCCTGCGTTCCGCCGCCATCTGGGACGAGGTGAAGGACCGGCTGAAAAAGAGCGCCCTGGGCCTCTCCGGCGGCCAGCAGCAGCGATTGTGCATCGCACGGGCCCTGGCGGTGGAGCCGGAGGTGCTGCTGATGGACGAATCCACCAGCGCACTGGACCCCATCTCCACCTCCAAGATCGAGGACCTTGCGGTGGAGCTGAAAAGCAAGTATACTGTCATCATGGTGACCCATAACATGCAGCAGGCCGCCCGCGTCTCCGACAACACGGCCTTCTTTCTGCTGGGGGATCTGGTGGAGTTCGGGAAAACGGAGCAGCTCTTCTCCAACCCCCGGGACAAGCGGACCGAGGACTATATCACCGGCCGGTTCGGCTAAGGAGGCAAGGTATGCGCAATACATTCAACGAGCAGCTGGAGCGGCTGCATGTGGAGCTGATTCAGATGGGCGCCGCCTGCGAGGACGCCATTTCCTCCGCGGCGGAAGCCCTGCTGAAAAACGATCAGACCCTGGCCCGGCGGGCTGAGGAGGCCGAGCGGGAGCTGGACCGGCAGGAGCGGGAGGTGGAGAACCTCTGCTTGAAGCTGCTGCTGCAGCAGCAGCCCGTGGCCCGGGACCTGCGGGAGATCTCTGCCGCGCTGAAGATGATCTCCGACCTGGAGCGCATCGGCGATCAGGCGGCGGACATCGCGGAGCTGACCCGGTATGTCCAGGTGCCCCAGAGCGGCGCTCCCCACATCCGGGAGATGGCTGAGGCCGTCACCGCCATGGTCACCGACAGCGTCAGCTCCTTCGTGCGGTGGGACCTGGACCTGGCCCGGGCGGTATACCGGGCCGACGACCGGGTGGACGCCCTTTTTGATCAGGTCAAGCAGGAGCTCATCGCCCTCATCGCCGCCGACGCCTCCAACGGAGAGCAGGGGCTGGAGCTGATGATGGTGGCCAAGTATCTCGAGCGCATCGGCGACCACGCCACCAATGTGGCCGAGTGGGTGGAGTATTCCATCACCGGCGTGCATCCCTCCGGCAACTGACGCCGGAGCTATCCCAGGCGGCCGGGCCGCAAAGGAGGTTCTCTCATGCTGACCTATCAGGAGATCCGGGAAAACGAAACGGTCCGCACCTATATCCGTCTGGCGGATGAATCCCTGGCGGCCCTGGGCTTTACGGAGCACAGCTTCGCCCACGTGACCCTGGTGGCCCAGACGGCGGGGTATATCCTCAGCACTCTGGGCTATCCCGCCCGGACGGTGGAGCTGGCCCGCATCGCGGGATACCTCCATGACATCGGGAACCTGGTCAACCGGGTGGGACATTCCCAGTCCGGAGCCGTCATGGCCTTCCGCATCCTGGACCGGCTGGACTGCCCGCCGGAGGAGATCGCCGCCATCGTCACCGCCATCGGCAACCATGACGAGGGCACCGGCCAGCCCGTGGACGCCATGTCGGCGGCGCTGATCCTGGCGGACAAATCCGATGTGCGCCGCAGCCGCGTCCGCAACCAGGACATGGCCTGCTTCGACATCCATGACCGGGTGAATTACTCCGTCCAGGAGTCCCGGCTGCAGATCGACGAGGCCCACACCTGCATCCGGCTGCGGCTGTCGGTGGATACCCGGTACGGCTCCGTCATGGATTATTTTGAGATCTTCCTGCAGCGCATGCTCCTTTGCCGCAAGGCGGCGGAGAAGCTGGGGCTGCGGTTTCAGCTGACCATCAACGATCAGCAGCTGATCTGACGCATCGCCCGGGCGGGACCTGGGCCGCAAGGAGGCATCTATGATCTACTTACTGGAAGACGACGAGAGCATTCGGGATTTCGTGATCTATACCCTCAACGCCCAGGGCATGGAGGCCCAGGGCTTTGCGCTGCCCTCGGCGTTCTGGGCCGCGGCGGCGGAGCGGCAGCCGGATCTGGTGCTGCTGGACATCATGCTGCCGGAGGAGGACGGCATCAGCGTGCTGAAAAAGCTGCGTGCCTCCGCAAGGACCCGGCGCATGCCCGTCATCATGCTCACCGCCAAGGGCACCGAGTACGACAAGGTGCTGGGTCTGGACGCCGGCGCGGACGACTACGTGGCCAAGCCTTTCGGTATGATGGAGCTGCTCTCCCGCATCCGGGCGCTGCTGCGCCGCACGGAGACGGACAGCGGCGTCTACCGCTGCGGCATCCTGACCGTGGACCCCGGACGCCATGTGGTGAAGGTGGAGGACCGGGAGGTGACGCTGACCCAGAAGGAATTCGAGGTGCTGTGCCTGCTGCTGAAAAACCGGGGACAGGTCCTCTCCCGGGAGCGGCTCATCGCCGATGTGTGGGATTATGCCTTTACCGGGGAGAGCCGCACCGTGGATGTCCATGTCCGGACTCTGCGCCAGAAGCTGGGCGCGGCGGGAAGCTACATCGAGACCGTCCGGGGCTACGGGTATAAGATCGCTCTGGAGAGCTGAGGAGGTTCCATGAAAAAACGTATCTTCGGCTCCATTCTGGCCGTGTCCGTGACAGTGCTGGCGGCCAGTCTGGTGCTGACGGTGGGGGTGCTGCACGGCTACTTCCAGGACCGTATCCTGGCAGAGCTGATCCGCAGCACCGCCTACATCGCGCAGGGCGTGGAGGAGGGAGGCCTCGCCTACCTGAACTCGGGGCTGCCCGGAGACAGCCGCATCACCTGGGTGGCTGCCGACGGTACCGTCCTCTACGACAACTGGGAGGATCCTGCCGACATGGAGAACCATGCCCAGCGGCAGGAGATCCGGGAGGCGCTGACTCTGGGCAAGGGCACCGCCGCCCGCTATTCCGATACGCTGTCCCAAAAGACCGTGTATTACGCCCTGCGGCTTTCCGACGGGTCTGTGCTGCGGTCCTCGGATACCCAATATGCCGTGTGGGTGATGGTGCTGCAGGTCCTCCAGCCGGTGGCGCTGATGGCGCTGCTGGCGGCGCTGCTGGCGCTGTGGCTGTCCGGCCGGGTGGCCCGGCAGCTGGTGGAGCCCATCAATGCCATCGACCTGAACGATCCTGATGCCGACAGCGCGTATGAGGAGCTGGCCCCGCTGCTCTCCCGCATCCGGGGCCAGAGCCGCCAGATCCAGCGCCAGCTGCTGGATCTCCAGCAGCGGCGGGATGAGTTTGCCGCCATCACGGAGAACATGAGCGAGGGTCTGATCCTCATTGACCAGGAGACCCGCATTCTCTCCTGCAACTCCGCGGCCCTGCGGCTTCTGGCGGCGGACGGCCCCGCAGTGGAGGGGGAGAGCGTGCTGACGCTGAACCGGGAGGCGGGCTTCCGCCGCTGTGTGGAGGAGTCCCTGGCCGGACGGCCCTGGGAGGCCCTGCTGGAGCGGGACGATGACTGCCGGAGGATCATGGCCAGCCCCGTGGAACGGGATGGGAGTCCCGCCGGCGCCGTGCTCATCGTGCTGGATGTGACGGAGAAGGAGCGGCGGGACCGGCTGCGCCGGGAGTTCACCGCCAATGTCTCTCACGAGCTGAAAACGCCCCTGACTTCCATTTTGGGCACGGCGGAGATCCTGGAAAACGGTCTGGTCCGGCCACAGGACATCTCCCATTTCGCCGGGAACATCCACCGGGAGGCCCAGCGGCTCATCGACCTGGTCAACGACATCATCAAGCTCTCCCGGCTGGATGAGGGCGGACATATGGCCCAGTGGGAGACCGTGGACCTTTACGCCCTGGCCGGGGCGGTGGAGAGCCAGCTTGCCGCCGCCGCGGAGTCAAAGCAGGTGACCATGACCCTGGAGGGCGGACCGGCACAGGTCCGGGGTGTGCCCCAGATCCTGGAGGAGATCCTCTACAATCTCTGCGACAACGCCGTGGCCTACAACCGTCCCGGCGGCAGCGTGACCGTTACCGTCTCCGCCGGAGCGGCGGAGGTTCAGGTACAGGTACGGGACACCGGCATGGGCATCCCGCCGGATGCCCGGCAGCGAGTGTTCGAGCGCTTCTGCCGGGTGGACAAGAGCCACTCCACTCCGGGCACGGGCCTGGGCCTTTCCATCGTCAAGCACGGCGCCGCCTATCTGGGCGGCCGGGTGAAGCTGGAGAGCGAGGTGGGCGTGGGCAGCACCTTTACGCTGATCTTCCCCGCCGCGCCGGAAAACACATGAACGAAAGAGGGGGCGCCGCTGATGCGGCGCCCCCTTGTTAGCAAAGCCCAATACAGAACGTCGAAACGGCGCGAAAGATCACGAAGAGTATTGTCATAATCCGCCGCCGGCCGCGCATACTAACCCCTGTACAGGAGGTGGCGCATGGAGCGGTTATCGGAGGATTTCCGAAAAAATGTGGATTATTTCAACGAGACGTTGGGCGTGGGCCGCAGCTGCGACGTGGTGAGCCGGGACTACGTCATCGGCGGCCGCCGGGCCAGGATCTGGGTCATCGACGGCTACGGCAAGGACGCCACGCTGGAGCGGATGGGGGCCTTCTGGCTGAGTATTCCGGCGGAGGCGATGCGGCAGCTGGAGCAGATGCAGG
>CALWXI010000080.1 GCA_944385455.1 uncultured Oscillospiraceae bacterium
CTGGCCCTCTATGAGACGCCGGGCCAGGAGGCGGAGCCTCTGGCTGCCGGAGAGAACGTCACCTCTTACTCCTTCCGCTTCGCCCGGCAGGAAAACGGATACTTCTTCCCCGACCACTGCTACACTGTCCGCATCGACGCCGGCGACGGCACGGTGTGCGGCTTCTCCTTCCAGTACGAGGACTCCGTGGCCTTTGACAGCCCCGAGGGCATCTGCGCCCCGGAGGCGGCCCTGGACGCCTGGATGGACACCTATCAGGTGACGCTGGGCTACGTGCTGGTGCCCCAATCCCTCACCGGCACCGATGCCGTCTCCCAGCGCCTCCGGCAGATGGGCCTCCGGTCCTTCTACCACCTGAAGCTGGGCTACACCCTGGAGCGGGAATCCGCTCTCCTCCGGGGCATCGACGCCAAGAGCTGCCGGCCTCTCTCCTACACCGACGCCGCTCCCGTCTCGGGACTTTCCTACACAGACATCGCGGGCAGCTGGGCGGTCGCGGAACTTCAGCGCCTGGGACGGTACAGCGTCGGCTATGACGGCGGTCTCTTCCAGCCGGACAAGCCTCTGACCCAGTGGGACCTGGTATGCCTGCTGTACAGTCTCAACCGCTCGCCCCTGGATCCCGCCGCCGCCAGCGATGCACAGCGGGACGCGGCTTACGCCGCCGTCTATGAGATGGGCGCCCTGACCCGGACCCAGCGAAATGACAGCGCCGTCCTCACCCGGGGCCAGGTGGTGCGCTGCCTGCTGGATGCCGCCGGCTACGGCCCCGTTGCCCGTCTGGAGGGCATCTTTACCTGCGCCTATCCGGACCGGGCCTCCATCCCCGCCGGAGAGCTGGGCTACGCCGCACTGGCTCAGGGACTGGGGCTGGTACGGGGGTCCTACGCCGGGACCTCTCCCGCCACCCGGGCCCAGGCGGCCGTCATGCTCTGCCGGCTGATGGAGCGGTGACAGCACATCCGCAAAAACCGGAGGCGGCGGCCTTAACGGCCGCCGCCTCCGGTTTCCGTATTGACGCGCGGGCCGTTGCGGGGTATACTGGGATGACTTGGAAGGCCGTCCCGCGGCAGCTGTGTTCCCAGGGGCAGGCTCCGAAATTTTTTGCCCGCGCCTGCAATAAAACGGCCCTCCCGGCCGTTGATGATATGAAGAGGAGGAACGCCATCATGCTTTTCCTGACCGTGGCCGCACCGGCGCCGGGGGACGGCGCCGCGCTGGACAACTGCATCGCCCGCATTGCCGGAGGCGATCAGGAGGCGCTGGCTCAGCTCTACGAGCGGACCCGTTCCGCCGTCTACGGCTTTGCCCTCTCCATTCTGAAGGTCCCCCATGACGCCGAGGACGTGCTCCACGACGCTTATCTCCAGGTATGGTCCGCCGCAGGGAGCTATCGCTCCCAGGGCAAGCCCATGGCCTGGCTTTTGACCATCGTGCGCAACCTCTCCATGGATCTGCTCCGCCGCCGCAGCCGCAGCGAAGCGCTTTCCTGGGAGGAGTGCCGGGATCAATTCGCGGACCAGCCGGCGGTGACGCCGGAGGAGCGGATCCTGCTGGCCTCTCTGCTCTCGTCTTTGGGGGACGAGGAACGGCAGGTGGTGACGCTTCATGCCCTCAGCGGCCTGAAGCACCGGGAGATCGCAGCGCTGCTGGATCTGCCGCTGCCAACGGTCCTTTCCAAATACAGCCGCGCGCTGAAAAAGCTGCAACTTTCCTGGAAGGAGGCTCACTGACATGCGAGACGTGGAAGAACGCCTGCGCAGCGCGGTAGACCATGCCGCGCCCGACGCCCTGGACCGCATCCTCGCCTCCTGCGGGGAGCAGCGGCCCTCCCTGATCCCCATGACGTCCCCGGCCCGCCCCCGGCGGCGCCGCTGGCAGAGCGCCGCCGCGGCCGCCGTGGTGGCGGTGATGCTCTGCGGCGGGCTGGGCCTGCACGGCTGGTACGGTGCCAATCACACCGTGGCCTCCGTGGTGTCACTGGATGTGAATCCCAGCATCCAGCTGCAGGTGAACGGGAAGGAGAAGGTCCTCTCCGCCGACCCCCTCAATACCGATGCCCAGGTGATCCTGGAGGGCATGGACCTGCGGGGCACCTCGCTGAACGTGGCGGTGAATGCCATCGTGGGCTCCCTCCTCCAGCACGGCTATCTCTCCAGCCTCTCCTCCGCCATTTTGATCTCCGTGGAGGACGGGGACACCCAGCGGGCCGCCCGTCTGGAAACCAGCCTGACAGCGGAGGTGGATACCGCGCTGCAGAATGCCGCCGCCGGCGCCGCTGTCTTCAGTCAGACCGTGACCCCTGACGCCCAGCTGGAAGCCCAGGCTCAGACCAGCAATATCTCCGTGGGCAAGGCCGCTTTGATCCAGCAGATCCGGAGCCTCAACGCCGCCTTGGATTTCGATGCTCTGGCCGCGCTGTCCGTGGAGGAGCTGCAGCAGCTCCTGACCACCGGCGCTCCCGGTATGCCCATCGGCACGGAAGCAGCGGCCCAGGCTGCTGCCGCCTACGCCGGCATCTCCCTGACGGGGGTCTATTACGAGGTGGACCCGGAGCTGGATGACCGCACGCCCCACTATGAGGTGGACCTGGAGAGCTTCCACGGTGAGTTCGACTACAAGGTGGACGCCTACACCGGCGAGGTCCTCCGGGGCACCGCCGATCTGTCCGCCGCCTCCGCCCAGGACCCCGCCGCCGGCGGCATCCTCTCCCGGGACGAGGCCATGGCCATCGCTCTGGACCACGCCGGGATCTCCCAGGCCGATGCCCTGGGCCTGCGGGTAAAGCTGGAATGGGACGACGGCATCCAGGTCTACGAAGTGGAATTCCGCTCCGGCGGCATGGAATACGAATACAACGTCCTGGCCTCCGACGGCGCCATCCTGGAGTCCGACTGGGACCTGGACGACGACGCTCCCATCTCCGGCAGCACCGTTTCCGGCTCCGCCGGTACTTCCGGCGCCGCCCTGGACGCGGATGCCGCCGTGGCTGCCGCCCTCCGCCACGCCGGCGTGGCGGAAAGCGACGTCTTCGGTCTGGAGTGCGAGCTGGACGAGGACGATGGCCGCTGGAGCTACGAGATCGAGTTCCAGACCGCCCGGGCCGAGTATGAATATGAGATCGACGCCGCTTCCGGTGCCATTTTGAAGGCGGAATCGGAGCGGGAGGACTGAATGCGAAGAAAGCGGGACGGCTCGGCCGTCCCGCTTTCTTGGGGTTTTTCAGGTCTGCTCCGGCGGCTGGACAGATCCCTCCGCCGCCTCCGGCGCACCGGAAGCGGCATCTGCCTCCTCGCCGGAAGCCGGCTTGTCCGGCGCCGCCTCCTCCCGGACCTGGGCCAGGTAATCCCGCTCCGCCGTCTTCTTGCTGGGCACGAAGCTCTGGGCCGGCGTGCGGCGGCGGCCCTTGCTGCGGGCATAGAAGAAGCCGGTGACGGAAAACACCACCGCTCCCACGAAATTCACCAGCAGGTCCTTCATGGTGTCGATGAGGCCGATGTCCAGATACCCGCCCATCCCCAGGCTCTCGCCGTTGATGACCACGTCCGTGATGCCCTTCACCGCCACCACCTTGTTGGACCGGGTGGGGTCCAGGCTGGCGGAATAGATGGCGTTGACCACGGTGTCCCGCTGCATGTCCGTATGAAAGAACCAGTCCATGCCGAACTCAAAGAACTCCCACAGCACACCGATGGTCATGGAGAAGCAGAAGGCCATCAGGGCCAGGAAAAAGGGAGAGAGATGGAAGGTCAGGCGGTCATCGTCGTTGAGCAGCAGCACCATGGAAAAGCCCACCGCCGCGGCCAGAAAGCCGTTGAGCGTGTGGAGCAGGGTGTCCCAGTTGGGCACCCGGACATAGAAGGCGTTGACCTCTCCCAGGATCTCCGCGGCGAAGATGAAGCACAGGATCGTGATCTCCAGGGCGGGCGGCAGCTCGATGCGCAGCCGTACCTGCACCCAGCTGGGCACGTACAGCAGCACGATGGCCAGCACGCAGAAGAATGCCGCCTCATAGTGCCGCATCATCAGCTGGCGCACCAGCACCACCAGCACCAAAAGCCGCAGGGTGTAAAAGACGATGAAGGAGCTCTTGTGTTCCCGCAGCTCCCGGTCCATGGCCTCCCGGAACGTCCGCTTCAGCCATTTTTTCTCACTCTTCGTTCGCTTCACAAGAAACTCCTTCCTGTTTCTCCGCGCGGCGCAGCGCGTCCAGCAGCGCCTCCATGTCCTGATACACGGCGGTGGGCGGCGTGGGAGAGACGGCGGCGTCCGCCGCTGTGGCCTCCCCGGTGAGCACCAAGGCCGTGTCCACCCCGGCGTTGACGCCGCAGGCGATGTCCGTGTACAGCCGGTCCCCCACCATCAGCGTCTCCGCGGGCCCATAGCCTGTCTGTGCCCAGGCCAGGCGGATCATCGTCGGGTCCGGCTTGCCGATGAACACCGGATGCCGCCCGCTGGCGTTTTCAATCATTTGGCAGATGGACCCGCAGTCCGGCACAAAGCCGAAAAGGGTGGGACAGGCCAGGTCCGGATTGGTGGCCAGGAAATCCGCTCCCCGGGCCAGCAGCCGGCAGGCGTCCTCCACCTTCCGATAGGTCAGCGTGGTATCAAAGCTCACCAGCACCGCCGTCACGTCCTCCGCCGGCTCCTCCCGCAGGGAAAAACCCGCCTGGGCGATCTGGCGGCAAAAGGACTCCGTCCCCACCGCGTAGTATACGTCATCCGGCCGCCGGTTTACCCGCAGATAATGGATGGCGGCCTCCACGGCGGTGAGGAACTCCTCCCGCCGGGCGGGAATGCCCAGCCGGTGCATCTTCTCCAGTCCGGCGTCCACGCCCCGTGAGGAGTTGTTGGTGAGAAAGCGGTAAGCCCAGCCCCGCCGCCGGACATACTCCAGAAACGCCGCCGCGCCGGGCAGCAGGGATTCCTCCAGATACACGGTGCCGTCCAGATCCAGCAGGAAAAGCCGCTTTTGGGAAAGGTCCACCCGCATCGCCTCCTTGCAATTGATGGCCCTCCTACCATACCACAAAGCGCCCCGCCTGACAAGGCGGGGCGCTTTGCTTCTCTGTTCCGGCCGGATCCCGTGCGTCACCGCGCCTTCTCCGCCTTCTGCAGCCGGATGCACTCCAGGGCGTAGCTGGTCTGGGAGACGGCGAAGATCACCAGCACCACCGCCATGGGCAAAAGGCCCACGGACAGGGCATTGTCCAGGATGCTCAGCCCCAGCCACAGAGCGAGGCAGGTGTATGTGGTGACCCGCTGGGCCTTGTAAGCCGCCATGCCGATCTGCCGCTGCTCGGACTCATCACAGCTGTCCATCCAGGTCTTCTGGAAGCGGCGCTGGTACACACTGCCCCGCTTTTCGGGGTTGATCTCTTTTTCCAGGTCCACCACCTTCTGCTGCAGCACCACCAGCGCCCCGCAGGACACCACCAGCTCTCCCAGCACGCCAAAGACCGTGGTCCCGGAGCCATATACGCCGGCCGCCGTCAAAAAGAACATGTCCAGCGCCATCGCCGGAGCGGTGAGCAGCAGCGCCCAGCTCAACCGGACCTCCACCCGGTCGATGACCGCCTCGTCCTCGCCGTCCCAGCCCCGGTAGCCCTTCCGGGCAGACAAGTACAGCCACCAGCCCGGCCCTGCCAGCGCCAGCGTCACCGCCGGGATGCCCCAGAGCATCCCCTCCCGCAGCAGCGACACCAGCGCGTCCGCCGCCGCGGCGGCGGCCCCCAGGCGGCCCGCCGTGTAGCCCAGTGTGCCCATGACGCCGCCGAACACCATGGCCCCCAGCAGCACCAGGAAAAATTTCGGCAGCGCCCGCCGGTTCTCCTTCTTGATCTCCTCACGCATGGTCCTCATCCTCCTCATAGGAAAAAATATCCTCCACCGATACACTGCAGATCTTCGCCAGCTTCAGCGCCAGCGTCACCGACGGAGAGTAGTCCCCCCGCTCGATCTGGCTGATGGTCTGCCGGGACACTCCGGCCAGCCGTCCCATCTCCTGCTGATTCACCCCCAGCCGGGCCCGGTACTCCTTGAGCCGGTTGTAAAGCGGCATGGCACCGCCCCTCCTCTCTGACAATCATCCGCGTCAAATTGACAATCATCCTTGTCATTTATAGGATAGCATTGACAAGGAAAGTTGTCAATAGGCAGTTGAAAAAACCGCTCCATCGGGAGCGGTTTTTTCACTCAGGGTTTTCCCCGGTCCGGCGGAGCGTCCCGCCACTTGTGCTCGGGCACCCGCCGCTCCATGAGGCGGCGCTTGACGTATGCCCGGAAGAGGGCATAGAGCACGGAGCACAGCGGGATGAAGAAGAGCATGCCCGCGATGCCCATGAGCTTGCCGCCCAGGGTGACGGCGGCCAGCACCCAGATGGAGGGCAGTCCCACGGAGGAGCCCACCACATGGGGATAAATAAGGTTCCCCTCCACCTGCTGGAGGATCAGAAAGAGCACGATGAAGCCCAGGGCCTTCCAGGGGTCCGTGACGGCGATGAGCAGCGCGCCCACGCCGCAGCCGATGAAGGCTCCCACGATGGGGATCAGGGCCGTCAGGGCGATGAGCACCCCCACCAGCAGCGCATAGGGCAGCCGGAAGATGGTCATGGCCACCACGAACAGCGTCCCCAGGATCACCGCCTCCAGGCACTGTCCGGAGAGGAAGCTGGAGAAGGTGCGGTTGGCCAGGCGCAGGATCTCCAGCGCCCGGTCGGCCCCCCGCTCCGGCAGCAGCGCGTAGAGCACCTGCCGGCCCTGACGGGAGAGCTTTTCCTTCTGCAGCAGAATGTAAAATCCGAAGATCAGCGCCACCACGAACGTCGTAACGCCGCTGACCACGCTGCCGATGACCACGCCGCCGGAATTGAGCAGCTGCCCGCCCCACGCCTGGGCCACCTCCAGGGCCTTCCGGGAGATGCTGGCCCAGTTGATGTCCAGGTCCGTGAGATACGCCTGCAGCTGGGGCAGGTATACGGAAAGCTCCTCCAGCTGACGCTGCAGCCGCACCACCGCCAGGGGCAGCTGGCCGGTAATGGTGCTCACCGCCTCCTTGATGCCCGGCCCGATGACCTGAGAGGCCAGCATCAGCACGCCCATCAGGGCCAGCAGAGTCAGCAGCAGCGCCAGGGGCCGCCGCACACCGGCGGCCTTGGTCCTGCCGGGGAAGAGATGACGCTCGATGGCCCGCATGGGCACGCCCAGCACAAAGGCGATGGCACCGCCCAGCACGAAGGGCGTCAGGATCCCCAGGACCCAGCCCAGCACCATCCCCAGAGCGCTGAGATGCTCCAGCGCCACGTAGAGGGCCACGCCGCCGCAGATGGCCAGCAGCAGGCCCCGCCTGTTCCAGTCCATATCGCCCGTTATCCCTTCCGGTACGCCTCCGCCGCCCGGAGATACCCCTCGGCGGAGGCCCGGTTCTCCGCGATCTCCGCCTCGGTCAGAGGCCGTACCACCCTGGCAGGACTCCCCAGGATCATGGACCCGTCGGGGGCGTCCATTTTCCCGGTGACCAGAGCCCCGGCGCCCACGATGCAGTCATTGCCGATCTTCGCCCCGTTGAGCACGATGGCCCCCATGCCGATGAGGGTGTTGTCCCCGACGGTGCAGCCGTGGACGATGGCGCTGTGTCCCACGGTGCAGCCTCTGCCGATGGTGAGATGCTCGTGGAGCACGGCGCAGTCCTGAATGTTGGTGCCCTCGCCCACGGCAATGGCGCCGTCGTCGCCCCGGATCACCGCGTTGTACCAGACGCTGACATTTCTGCCCAGTTCCACCTCGCCGGTGACGCGGGCGCCCTCCGCGATCATGACGCTCTCGTCGTACTGCTTTTGCGTGTAGAGTCCCATAGCGATTGCCTCTCTTTCGTTCAGATGTCCGGCGCGAAGTTGCCGTTTACGAACACCGGGATCTCCCGGCCGTCGTGGGTGGTGCCCACGATGGTGAGGTCCGGCGTGCCCACCATAAAGTCCACATGGGTGATGGAGTCATTGAGGCCGCGGGCCTTCAGCTCCTCCTTGGCCATGCGCTGGCCGCCCTGGATGCAGGGGTACGCCTCGCCGAAGGCGATGTGGCAGGCGGCGTTCTCGTCGAAGAGGGTGTTGTAGAAGAGGATCTTCTGGTTGGAGATGGGGCTGTCGTAGGGCACCAGGGCCACCTCGCCGAAGTAGGAGGCGCCCTCGTCCACGCGGATGGCCCCCAGCAGCGCCTCCTCGCCCTTTTGAGCATGTGCCTCCACGATGCGGCCCTCCCGGACCACGAAATGGAACCCGTCGATGACATGGCCGTCGTGGCACAGCGGCATGGAGGAATACACCACGCCGTTGACGCCGGTCTTCAGGGGAGAGGTGAACAGCTCCTCCGTGGGCATGTTGGCCACGTATGTCTGTCCGGAGAGGGTCACGTCGTCCCCCGCCTCCCAGATATGGCCCTCCGGCAGCTCCACGGTGAGGTCCGTGCCCAGGGAGTTGGCATAGTGCAGGGACTTGAAGTTCAGCCGGTTCATGGTCTCCACCCGGCGGTGGAGGGTGTCCAGATGCGCCTGCCAGCGCTCCACGGCCCGCCCGTCCCCGCTGACGCGGACGGAGGCAAAGATGGCGTCCCACAGCCGGTCCATGGCCTCCCGCTCCGGCAGGTCCGGGAACACGGTCCCGGCCCAGCTGGGAATGGGGATGGAGGCGATGCACCAGGGGAAGCCCCCGCACATCTGCAGCCGGTCAAAGTCCTTGAGGGCCTTGCCGGAGGCCTGCTGGGACCGCACCACCCGCCCGTGGTCCACCCCCCGGAGATTCTCCGGATCCGTGGCGGAGATGGCCAGGTACGCCGCCCCCTCCAGGGCGTGGTCGTTGAAGAAGTGCCGCCGCCAGAGGGGCACCGTGTCGAACACCGCGTCGCCGGCGTGGAGGTACTTCATCCGGGTCAGCGCGTCGTCGTGCCAGTTCATCACCACTTCCAGGCACCCGATCTCATAAGCCTCCCGGGCGCACATCCGGGCAAAGGCGGCGCACTCCACCGGCGCGGAGATCACCAGCCGCTGCCCCTTCTGCACGTTCAGACCCACCCGGACCAGCAGCCGGGCATACTCCTGCAGTTTTTCATCCATATGCGATCATCCTTCCTGACGTGATGGGCTTACTATGTGCCATTCTAGAGGATTTTACCAGCGTTGTAAAGGAACCTCCCGGCGGATTCACAAAAGGTTCACACCGCGTCCGCCTGCTCTGCCCCGCCGTCCTTGCGCAAACTGATGAGGGCGCCGTTGCACTCCGCGCCCATGATAAGGGTCATGGCGCTGACATTGAGCCAGATCAAAAGCACGATGATGGTGCCGATGGAGCCGTAGAGCAGGGAGTAGTGGGCCACGTTCTCCACATACCAGGCGTACAGCCAGGAAAACGCCAGCCACGCCCCCAGGGCCGCCAGGGTGCCGGGCCAGATGTTCCGCCAGGGCTGGCGGGTATCCTGGGCCAGGGCGTAGAGAAAAAAGAGGGCGAAATATCCCGCCACGGCGATGATGGGGAACCGCAGCCGCGCCCACAGCTCCGCCGCAAACAGCGGCAGACGCAGATACTCCACGCCATAGGCCAGCAGCCGGTCGCTGACGGTCATGAGCACCAGGGTCAGCGCGATGGCCACCATCAGCAGCACCGTGTAGAGCAGCGTCTTGATGAGATGGGTCAGCGCCGCCCGAGGCGGCCCCAGGTGGTAGGCGATGCGCACGGAGCGCATTAGGGAGTTGGTGGCCCGCATGGGAAAATAAATGGAAAAAAACAGTCCGAACAGCATCAGCTGCAAACTGGAGTTGTCCCGCACATAGGTGAGGTACACCTCCGCGAAATCCACCACCGCCCGGGGCACCAGCTCCCCCAGCGCCAGCAGGATCCCCGCCACGTCCAGATGCAGCAGGCCCAGCAGGGCGCTGATGAAGATCAGAAAGGGGAAAATCGTGAACAGCAGATAGAACGCCAGGGCGGCGCTGTGGATCCCCACATTGTGGCGCAGATATCGCTGCACCATCAGGTAGAAAAAGCGCAGGAAACGGTTGCGGGGCAGCGGCGGCAGATACAAAGCCATGGGC
>CALWXI010000081.1 GCA_944385455.1 uncultured Oscillospiraceae bacterium
TACCGGGGCGGACGGGTCCGGGTGGCGGCGTTGTGGGCGGTGATGGTGGTGCCCGTCTCCCGGTACACCTCCAGCGCCCGCAGGATCCGCTTCTCATCCGATGGGTGGAGCCGCGCCGCGGACTCCGGATCCACCCGCGCCAGCTCCGCCAGCAGCGGAGCGATGCCCTCCCGGCACAGCTGCCGTTCCAGCTCCTCCCGCACGGCGCCGCCGCTCCGGCCCGGGGCAAAGTCCAGTCCCCGGACCAGGGCCTCCGCCCAGAGCCCGGTGCCGCCCACCACGATGGGCAGCCGGCCCCGGGTCAAAATGTCCTCCACCACCGGTACCGCCGTCTGGACATACCGGGCAGCGGACCACTGCTCAGATGGATCCGCCACGGCGATCATATGGTGGGGCACACCCCCCATCTCCGCCGCCGTGGGGGCGGCGGTGCCGACGCTCATCCCACGGTAGATCTGCATGGAATCGGCGGAAACCACCTCCCCGCCGTACCGCCGGGCCAGCAGTACACCCAGGGTGGTCTTCCCGCAGGCGGTAGGGCCCGCCACACAGACGATCTTGGGCGCCATGGCCTCCCTCCTCTCTGAATCCTACGCCTCCGCGCCCAGCCGTCCGGCTTCCGCCAGGGCCGGCGCCAGGCGCTCTCCCGCCAGAGCGGGATCCAGATCCAGCCCTCCGGCAAAAACATAGGAGAACCGCCGGACTCCGAACATGGCGGCCAGCTGCCGCCAGTGCAGCACCCCCGCGCTCTCCGGCCGCTCCACGTCTCCGCCGCTGGTGAGATACACCAGCTCCTCCGCAGCGCAGTCTCCATGACAGCCGTGGGCGTCATAATGATACGTCACCCCGTTGGCGGAGATGTATTCGATATAGGTCCGCAGGGCCGCCGGATAGCTCAGGTCCCAGAAGGGGGCCGCCACCACGATCCGGTCCGCCGCCCGCAGCTGCCGGGCCAGATCAAATACCGGGGCATCCCATGCCCCCACGGAGGCCAGAGCCTGCCGCGCGTCCAGCGCCGCGGCGTCAAAGGGCCGCAGAGCCAGCAGCGCCTCCGGTGATACCGTCTCCACCTGCCAGTCCGGGTGTGATTTGGAAAACGCCTCCAGATAGGCCTTTGCCAGCGCCAGCGTCCGGGAGGCTTCTCCCCGCTGGCTGATGCAGCAGTTGACAAACAGCAGTTTCATTCCGTCACTCCCCTTCCGCAACCGGTGTCACCATCACCCGGCCGTCCGGCCGCAGCAGCGGCGTCAGCCCGCCGGAATTCCCGGCGCAGTGATAGAGATAATTTACACCCGTCTCCCGGTCCACCCAGATCTCCGTGATATTCAGGGCTCCCTGGCTGTACGTCTTGATGAATCGATCCTTTCCCATACTTCGCGACCTCCCTGCCGCTGAGGCGGCATTCATATTTGCAGTATGCGCGGGCCAGCGGCATTCCTCACGCCCGCTTGAACATCTTCTCCAGCTCGTACTTCGTCAGCTTCACGGCCACCGGGCGGCCATGGGGGCAGAAGCGCACTTCTCCCCGCTGGACCTTGTCCACCAGCACCCGCAGTTCCGCAGGATCGCTCTTCCAGCCCCCTTTGATGGCCGCCTTGCAGGCCATGGTGTGCAGCAGGCTCTCCCGCCGCTCTTCCAGACTGCGGCCCGCCCGCAGCTGACCGGCAAACTCCTCCAGCACGGCAGCAGCGTCTCCGGCGTCGATGTCCGAGGGCACCTCCCGGACCAGCACCGCGCCGTCTCCAAAGTCCTCGCAGGCAAAGCCTGCCTGCTCCAGCAGCTCCAGATTCTCCAGCAGCAGCGCCGCATCCTCCCGTTCCAGCTGCACCGCCGCAGGCTGCAGCAGCGTCTGGCGCATGGGAGGCGTCTTGGCCGAGCACATCCGGTCGAAATTGATCCGCTCGTGCGCGGCGTGCTTGTCGATGAGCCAGACGCAGCCGTCGGCGCTTTCGCAGACGATGTAGGTCCGCAGCACCTCTCCGGCAATGCGCCAGGGGGCCTCCTCCGCCGGCAGCGCCTGTTGCCCCGGCACCTGGTCCCCGTCCGGAATGGCGGGAATAAGGGGCTTGCCGGGCATCTCCAGCTCCGCCCGCGCTGTCACAGAGGCAGGAGCCGCAGAGATGGCGGACATCCGGCGGGACGGCGCTTCCTCCGAAGAGCGCTCCCGGGGCTGCTGCGCGGCGGGACCGCGCCCCCCGGCAGTGTCCGATGCAGGAGTTCCGTTTCTCCCACTCTCCGTATCCTGCGTCTGCCGGACCGTCCGATAGGTAAATCCCCCTGTGCTGTCCGCCACGGCAGCGTGCTTCCATTCCGTATCAAACACAGGCCGGACCGGAGACTTTCCCCCAAAGAGCGGCGCCTCCGCAGCGGCACTGGCTTCCCGGGCCGGAGCGGACAGCGGGGACCGGACTCCTTCCGCCGCCTTCCTGCCTTGTGCATGGTACGCAGCGGCATCCGTACACCGGGATGCGGTCTCCTGCCGGGCTGCCGCTTTCTCCGCCTCCTGTGCCCGATAGGCGGCGGCATCCATGCGCTGGAAAAACGCCTCCGGCCGGGGCGCGGCCTTGGGCGGCGCGGCCACAGCGCCGCCCCGGGCTTCCAGGGCGTCCAGCACGGTGTGGTACACCGCGTCGAACACCTCCCGTTCCCGGGCAAATTTCACCTGTGTCTTGGCAGGGTGGACGTTTACGTCCACCGCCGCGGCCGGCAGCGTCACCGACAGCACACACCCCGGGAATTTTCCCTTCATGATCTGGTTGCGGTAGCCTTCCTCCAGGGCCGCCGTCAGCAGCTGGGACTTGATGTACCGGCCGTTGACGAAGAAGGTCTGCATGGCCCGGGAGCCCCGGCCCATGAGCGGCGCGGTAATGAATCCGCTGACGGCCACCTCGCCGCCCCGGCCCTCCGCCGCCACCAGCCCCCGGGCAAAATCCCGGCCCAGGGCGGCGTAAACGGCGGAGTCCAGACGTCCGTCGCCGGGAGTGTGCATGGCCTCCGTCCCATCCTTGACGAAACGGAAGGACACCGCCGGGTGGGACAGCGCCAGATGCTGCATGAGCCCCGCCACGGCGGCGGTCTCGGCACTGTCCTTGCGCATAAATTTCAGCCGGGCAGGAGTGTTGAAAAACAGGTCCCGGACGGCGATGGCGGTGCCCTCCGGCGCGCCGGCCTCCTCCACCTGTCCGGCCTGGCCGCCCTCCAGGCGCAGCACGGCGCCCGCAGCGTCTCCCGCGCGGCGGGTGAGAATCTCCACCCGACTGACGGCGGCAATGGCCGCCAGGGCCTCGCCCCGGAAACCCAGGGTCCCGATGGCTCCCAGGTCCTCCGCCCGGCGGAGCTTGGAGGTGGCATGGCGCAAAAAGGCGGTGGGCAGCTGGCTTGGCGCGATGCCGCAGCCGTTGTCCGTCACCCGGATCAGCCCCATGCCTCCCCGGCGGATCTCCACCACCACGGCGGAGGCTCCGGCATCCAGGGCATTTTCCACCAGCTCCTTCACCACGCTGGCCGGCCGCTCCACCACCTCGCCGGCGGCGATGAGGTCCGCCACGTGGGCGGGCAGTTGTCGGATCTCAGGCATACAGAGTCCTCCTTTCCGATCTGCGGGGCGTCACACGAACAGCGCTACCGCCAGCGGGATGGTAACAATGGAGAGCACCGTGGTAAGAAACGTCACCTGGGCCATGGCGTCGGCATCGCCGTTGAATTCCAGGCACAGCATGGTGCCGTTGACGGCGGCGGGCATGGCCATCTGGGCCACTGCCACGCCCAGCACCAGCGGATCGGTTCCCATCATGTGCAGCACGGCTCCCAGCGCGGCGGGCATGGCCAGCAGCCGCACCGCTGAAAGGATCCACATCCGCGCGGAGGTCAGCACCTGCCGGGCGGACATGCCCGCCAGCATGGAACCCAGCACCAGCAGGGAAAGCGGAATGTTCACATCGCCCACGATCTCCGCCATGGCGCCGATCATTGGCGGCACATGGATGCCCGCCAGAGTCAGCACCAGGGTGATGAGCGCCATGATGATACACGGGGAGAGCAGCTGCTTCCAGTGGAAGCGGAGCTTCCCGCTGAGCATCAGGGGACCCAGGGAATAATTGAGGAGGTTGAAGGGCATCACCAGAATCACGGCGTAGAAAAGTCCCGTGTGGCCGAAGATGGCCTCCACCAGCGGATAGCCGATGAAGCCCACGTTGGGGAAGGAGAGCAGAAAGCGCCACACGCCCACCTGCTTCGGCGTCCCCCCCACCAGCGGAGGCACAATCAGCACAAAGACGAACTCCAGGGCGTAAAACACCACCGCCACACCCAGGACGGACAGCACCTCCCCCACGCCGGGAAGGTTTTCCTCATTGGCCACGGAGGAGAGGATCAGCGCCGGGGTGGTGATGTTGAGGATCAGCTTGGAGAGCTTCTGGTTGATCTCGCCCCCCAGGTAACCCAGCCGGTGGGCCAGATACCCGATGCCCACGGCAAACAAAATGACCACCATTTCATTGAATGTATCCTGAAAACTCATCGCTTGCTGCTCCCTCCGTTATGTTTCCCAGTTCCGGCCGTAGCCCAGGGCGTCCACCAGCGCCCGCAGCGCCTCATCCCCGCCGGGGGCGGGACGCAGCAGCAGATGGTTTTTCCCGTCGGTTTCAATGTTCACGATGTGATTTTCGCCCTTTTTCCAGCAATAGACCTTGCGGATGGAGACGCGGGGAACAATGTCGCCGCCCAGGTCCAGGACATCCTCCGTCAGCGTCCAGCGGACCGTCCGCCCGCCGCCGGCAAACAGCGGCGTCAGATAGCTTTTCAGCCCCCAGTACAGCGCCAGGGCAATCACCGCCGAGCCGATCTGCAGGCCGATGCCGCTCAGTCCCCGGCGGGCCATATAGGCCGCCGCTGCCAGCAGCAGCAATACCGCTGCCGCCAGGGACACCAGCCACGGCGCCCACCGGCGCCAGCCCCCCTGTTCCAGCTGAATTTCTCCGGACATCTCGTTCTCTCTCCTTTCAGCCCAAAGCCCACACGCGCAGGGCGTTGGCCGCCGCGTGGAGGCCGATGGATGTCCACAGCGTGCCGCTGCGGTCGTAGGCCCAGGCCAGCACCGCGCCGGGCACCAGATACTGCACCATCAGCAGAAAATAGGTAAGATCCCGGTGTTCCACCGCGAACTGCCACACATGCAGCAGCGCGAAGAGCAGGCAGCTGACGGCGTAGGCCAGCAGGGCGCTCTTGCCCCGCAGCCCCCCGAACACCAGCCCCCGGAACAAAACCTCCTCCACAAAGGGCGCTAAGAACACCACGATCAGAAGCGTCATGTGAGGCGCGTCGTCGATCTGGGCGGAGATGGCCATGTTATTGAGGTTGGTACGGTTGTCCACCAGCAGGTTCGTCAGCCGGTAGACCAGCTCATTGAGGCCGTACAGCGCCACCAGCCCAGCCGCCAGCGTCTGCAGCGCCAGCCCGGCCTCCTCCGCCAGACGCCGGGTGGTCCGCGCCAGAAAGCCGTGGAAAATCACCACCGTCACGGCGAAGAGAATATAGTAATAGAGAACATTTTCCAGCGCCTGGGACAGCGGTATTCCCAGCAGCCGCTCCAGAATGCGGAACATGGGACCCGCGGCGAAGGGCAGGACCAATAAGTAGATCACAAACAGCGCGGTGCCCGCCGCCTGTTCGCCCGCCGTCAGATGGGCGGATGCTCGTTTTGCCATGCTTCCCTCCCGACGCTCTCCGGCCCCTGCCGGTCAGGAGAGCTTCTGCTTGAGTTCGTACAAAAGGCCCAGAGCCTCAATGGGCGTCAGAGTGTCCGGCTGGCAGCGCCGCAGGGCTTCCAAAACCTCACTCTCCCCCATGGACGCCAGGGACACCTGCTCCGTCTCCGGACGGGGAGCGGGAGCCGCCGCCGGAGCGTTCTCCGCCTCCAGCTGCCGCAGCACCGCGCCTGCCCGGCGGATCACCGTCTCCGGCAGCCCCGCCAGCCGGGCCACTTCGATTCCGTAGCTGCGGTCCGCACCGCCGGGGACGATCTTGCGCAGGAAAATGATCTCCTCTCCCCGCGTCTTCACGGCGATGTTGTAGTTCACCGCTCCGGGGAGGGTGTTCTCCAGCTCCGTCAGCTCATGGTAATGGGTGGCAAACAGCGTCCGGGCCCCCAGGGTCTTGGGCCCCGCGCAGTGCTCCAGCACCGCCCGGGCAATGGACATGCCGTCAAAGGTGGAGGTCCCCCGGCCGATCTCGTCCAGGATCAGCAGCGAGTGCTTCGTGGCCTGCCGGAGGATATCCGCCACCTCCGTCATCTCCACCATGAAGGTGGACTGCCCGGCGGTGAGGTCATCGCTGGCGCCAATGCGGGTAAAGATCCGGTCCGCCACGCCGATCCGGGCGCTGCGGGCGGGAACAAAGGAGCCGATCTGGGCCATGAGGACGATCAGCGCCACCTGCCGCATGTAGGTGGATTTGCCGGCCATGTTGGGGCCGGTGATGATGGCCACCCGGTTTTCCTTCTCTCCCATGTAAGTATCGTTGGGGACGAACAGGGTATCCCGCAGAACCCGTTCCACCACCGGATGGCGCCCCTCCCGGATTTCAATGACCCCGGACTCATCCACCTCCGGCCGGCAGTAGCCGTTGCGCACGGCCACCGCCGCCAGCGACGCCAGGGCGTCCGCCTCCGCCAGTGCGGCGGCGGTGCGCTGGATGCGCTGGGCCGCCTGACACACCTGATTCCGCAGGGCCGTAAAGAGCTCGTATTCCAGCGCCACCACCCGGTCCGAGGCGGTGAGAATGGAGTGCTCCAGATCCTTGAGCTCCTGGGTGATGTACCGCTCGCCATTGACCAGGGTCTGCTTGCGGATGTATGTTTCCGGCACCTGATCCTTGAAGGAGTTGGAGACCTCGATGTAATAGCCGAAGACCTTATTGTAGCCGATCTTCAGCGTGCGGATGCCGGTGCGCTCCTTTTCCCGGGCCTCCATCTCCGTGATGACGCCCTTGCCGCCGCTGAGGATGCTCCGCAGCCGGTCCACCTCCGGGTGGAACCCGTCCCGGATGAAGCCTCCTTCCCGGACGGAGAAGGGCGGCTCGTCGCAGATGGCCGCGCCAATGGCGGCGGCCACATCGGAAAGCTCATCCATCCCGGCCAACTGAGCAAGGCTCCGGTCCTTCAGCTGACTCAGCTGGGCCTTCACCGCAGGGATGCGCTCAATCGCCGCCCGGAGAGAGGCCATGTCCCGGCCGCCGGCGGTACCGTAGACGATGCGGCCGATGAGCCGCTCCATATCGCCCAGGCCGGTAAGGGCGGCGATGAGCTCCTCCCGGACGATGGTGTGCTCCACCAGCGCCGCCACGGCGGCGGAGCGCCGGGAGATCGCGGTGACGCTCAGCAGCGGCCGCTCCAGCCAGCTGCGCAGGCACCGCCCGCCCATGGGGGTTCGGGTCTTGTCCAGCACCCACAAAAGGGAGCCCTTTTTCTCCTTGCCCCGCAGGGTGGACGTGAGCTCCAGATTCCGCCGGGCCGTCAGGTCCAGCTCCATAAACCGGCCCTGCTCATAATAATCCAGGTCGTTGATGTGGGAGAGGTCCGTCTTCTGGGTCTCGTAGAGATAGTGCAGCAGTCCCCCCAGGGCCAGGGCCGCCGCCGGATTTCCGGCGGGCAGGCTCTTGAGGGCCTCCTCCCCGAACTGGGCGCGGATGTTCCTCTCCGCCTCCGCCAGGGAGAACCGGGCCGCCCCGCCCCGCTCCATCCGGCAGCTGAGCTTGTTTCGCAGGGTCTCCGTCAGCACCGCGTCCGACCAGGCCCCCTCGCTGAGGACGGCCTCCGCCGGAGCGAAGCGCCCCAGCTCGTTGATGACGTGTTCCACCCGGTTCTCTCCGGAAAAAGCCGTCAGGTGGGCCTTGCCGGTGGAGATGTCGCAGAAGGCCACGCCCGCCCGCTCTCCGTCCAGATAGATCCCGCACAGGAAGTTGGAGGACTTATCCTCCAGGCAAGCCGCGTCGATCACCGTGCCGGGGGTCACCACCCGGATGATGTCCCGCTTCACCAGCCCCTTGGCGGTGGCGGGATCCTCCATCTGCTCGCAGATGGCCACCTTGTAGCCCTTGGCAATGAGCCGGGCGATGTAAGCCTCGCTGGCGTGGTAGGGGATGCCGCACATGGGCACCTTCTCCTCAGCGGACTTGTTGGGGTCCTTGTCCCGGCTGGTGAGGGTCAGATCCAGCTCCTTGGAGGCAAGGCGGGCGTCGTCGGCGAACATCTCATAGAAGTCTCCCAGCCGGAAAAAGAGGATGGAGTCCGGGTTGTCCCGCTTGATCTCCAGATATTGCTTCATCATGGGGGTCAGTTCCGCCATGGTTTCACCTCGTCATTCTGATCTGCGTTCAAAAAGTCAGCACCGTACCGCCGTGAATGGGCCGCAGCCGCTCCCCCAAAATCTCCTGCAGCATGCCGTAGGCATAGCCGCCGGTGCAGTGGCCGGTGTAGTACACCGTGTTTCCAGGCAGCAGGGCCTCCCCCGTCCGGCGGATCAGCGCCGCCGAGGCGGGATCGTCCTGGGGAAGCTGGAAGAGGTGGAAGCCTCCCACCACTGCGTCCGGGTCCCGGCCCAGACGGCGGCGGGCCTCCGCCAGAATGTTCACGATGCCCCGGTGGGCACAGCCCGCCACCAGCACCGCCCGGTCCCCTTCCTGGATCAGCAGGTTCTGCTCGTGGCGGAAGGTGTCG
Organism: uncultured Oscillospiraceae bacterium; assembly: GCA_944385455.1. Lineage (GTDB taxonomy): Bacteria > Bacillota > Clostridia > Oscillospirales > Oscillospiraceae > Oscillibacter. The sequence goes on from CALWXI010000081.1 coordinate 8,714, forward strand.
GGCACAAGGCCTGCCGCCGCCTGCTCAAACAGCGTGGCGCTGGCAGCCATGGCGTCGAACACTGCCGGGGGCCCGGCGAACAGCGTCAGTCCCGGCGCCGGCACCGTCTCGTCCCCGGTGGGCATCATCCGCCTCCCCAGTGCCTTGGCCTCCGGGGGCAGCCCGATGTGCCGGAGCGCCTCTCCCGGCGCCAGGGCGCAGAAATCCCCCAGGGCGCGGCGGTGAACGTACACCGGCGCCGTGGGGTTCACCCGGCAGAAAGCCGCCAGGCCCCCGCCGTGGTCGTCGTGTCCGTGGGACAGCACCGCCAGATCCACCGCCGTGAGATCCACGCCCAGGCTTCCGGCGTTTTGGAGAAAGCCCTCGTCCGGCCCCATGTCGAAGAGGACCCGGCGTCCGCACGCCTCGATATACAGGGAAAGCCCGTGAGCGGCGCAGAGGTCTGCCCGGCAGGCGGTGTTTTCCAGCAATACGGTGATCTTCATGGCCGCTCCTCTCTCACTGCGCCTCGCCGTACAGCGCCCAGGTGTTGCTCCCGGTGATGCGCACGTCTGTGAACCGTCCCATCAGCGAAGGGTCTCCCTTCAGCCGCACCAGGCGGTTGCCCTCGGTGCGTCCGGCCAGGGGGAATTGGGCGTCATCGCTCTCGCCGTCCACCAGTACCCGCTCCGTTTTGCCCACATAGGCGGCGTGGAGGGCGGCGGAGGCGGCGTTCTGCACTTCCAGCAGACGGTCAAACCACTTCTGCTTCTCCGCCCGGGGCACCGGGTCCGGCATCTCGGCGGCCTTGGTGCCGGAGCGGGGGGAATAGATGAAGGTGAAGAGGGCGTCGAAGCCCACCTCCTCCACCAGCGACACAGTGTCCATGGCCTCCGCCTCCGTCTCGCCGGGAAAACCGATGATGACGTCGGAGGTCAGCACCAGATCCGGCATCACGCCCTTAGCGTAGCGGATCAGCTCCAGGTACTGCTCCCGGGTGTAGCGGCGGTTCATCTCCCGCAGCACCCGGTCGCTTCCGGACTGGAAAGGCAGGTGCAGCTGATGGGCCACATGGGCGCAGCGGGCCATGGTGTCGAAGAGCTTGTGGGTGGCGTCCTTGGGATGGCTGGACATGAAGCGGATGCGGTACTCCCCGGGAATGGCGTCAATGTCCGAGAGGAGGTCAGCAAAGTCGTAGTCCCGGTCCAGGTCGTGGCCGTAGGAGTTCACGTTCTGGCCCAGGAGGGTGATGTCCTTGTAGCCGCTGGCCACCAGGTCCCGGACCTCCGCCAGCACCCGTTCCGGGTCCCGGCTGCGCTCCCGGCCCCGGACGTAGGGCACGATGCAGTAGGAGCAGAAGTTGTTGCACCCGTACATCACAGACACCCAGGCTTTCACGCCCTTCTCCCGCACCACCGGCAGACCTTCCGCCAGGGAGCCGTGGGCGTCCTCCACGGAAAACACCCGGCGGCGGGTGGTGTACACCTGCCACAAAAGCTCCGGGAACCGCCACAGGGCGTGGGGCCCGAACACCAGGTCCACATGCCGGTAGGACTCCCGGATCCGCTTGCTCACCCGGGGCTCCTGGGCCATGCAGCCGCACAGCGCCA
>CALWXI010000082.1 GCA_944385455.1 uncultured Oscillospiraceae bacterium
TTCAGCACCTCAAGGGCCTTTTGAAGCCGACCTCTGGGGAGATTTTGCTGGACGGGCGCGATATCTGGAGCGACAAGAAGTTCACCCGGGAGACCCGCTTCCGGGTGGGATTGGTGTTTCAGTACCCGGAGTATCAGCTCTTTGAGGAGACGGTCTACAAGGACATCGCCTTTGGACCCCATAACATGGGCCTTTCCCAGGAGGAGATCGACCTCCGCGTTCGCAAGGCGGCCGGGTTTGTGGGCATTCCTGAGGAGAACCTGGAAAAATCCCCCTTTGAGCTGTCCGGCGGTCAGAAGCGCCGGGTGGCCATTGCCGGCGTCATCGCCATGGAGCCGGACGTCCTGATTCTGGACGAGCCCACGGCGGGGCTGGACCCGGTGGGGCGGGAGGGGATTCTCGCCAATATCCGCGACTATCAGAAGAGCCAGAACGCCACGGTGGTGATGGTCAGCCACAGTATGGAGGAAATCGCCTCCAATGTCAGCCGCCTCATTGTAATGAACCACGGCAAGGTGGCCATGACCGGCACGCCCCGGGAGGTGTTCAGCCATTCTAAGGAGCTGATTTCCATGGGGCTGGACATCCCGCAGATCACCCGGGTGTTCCTCCGGCTGCGGGATATGGGCCTGGGTGTGGACACCTCTGTCTACACGGTGGAGCAGGCGAAGGAAGCGCTGCTGGCCATGCGGGGAGGGGAACGCCATGCTTAAGGACATCACCCTGGGCCAGTATTTCCCGGGGAATACCCCCATCCACCGGCTGGACCCCCGCACCAAGCTCATCTGGGTGGTAATCTATATCGTCGCGCTGTTCAGCGCCCAGTGGCTTCTGACCTACGGCCTGGTGCTGGGGCTTCTGATTGCGGTGGTGGCGCTTTCCAAAATTCAGTTCAAGGTGATCCTCAAGAGCATGAAGCCGCTGCTCTTCATCATTTTGCTGACAGGCCTTCTCAACCTTTTTTACACCCAGGGGACGCCGCTGGTGTCCTTTTGGATATTCACCATCACGCGGGAGGGCATTTTCAGCGCCGTATTCATGGTGCTGCGCATCTCCATGCTGATCACCGGCACCTTTATGCTGACCTATACCACCTCGCCCATCGCCCTGACCGACGGGCTGGAGCGGCTGCTGGGTCCGCTGAAAAAGATCAAGGTACCGGTCCACGAACTGACGATGATGATGTGTATCGCCCTGCGGTTCATCCCTACGCTGATCGAGGAGACCGACAAGATCATCAGCGCCCAGAAGGCCCGGGGCGCCGACTTTGAAACCGGCAGTATTTTCTCCCGGGCCAAGGCGCTGATCCCCATTCTGGTGCCGCTGTTCATCAGCTCCTTCCGCCGGGCCGACGAGCTGGCCGTGGCCATGGAGTGCCGCTGTTACCACGGCGGCGAAGGGCGGACGCGGCTCAAGGAACTCTCTTACCGGCGGGTGGACTACATCGTCCTCATCGGCGGGCTTCTCTTCGTGGCGGGGATCATCGTGCTGGCGAACCTGGGGCTGTGAGGGAGGCTTTCTATGCGGAATATCGCGTTGTTTCTCACCTATGTGGGTACGGCCTACCATGGCTGGCAAGTGCAGAAGAATGATATTACCGTGGCCGAGACCTTGGAAAGGGCCGCGGCCATCGTTGCGGGCCATCCGGTGAAGATGACCGGCTGCGGCAGGACCGACGCCGGCGTTCACGCCCAGCGCTATGTGGCTAATTTTTATACGGACTGCGCTATCCCGACGGATCGGCTGCCCTACGCGCTCAACACCCGGCTGCCGCATGATATCGTCGTCTACGGCGCCCGGGAGGTGCCCGACAGCTTCAACGCCATCGGCTCCTGCGTCAAGAAGGAATATACGTATCTCATCTATAACTCCCGCATCCGCGACCCGTTTTATGTGGATCGCGCCTGGTTTTATCCCAAGCACCTGGACGAAGCCGTGATGCAGCGGGCGGCGGACCAGTTTGTCGGCACCCATGATTTCGCGGCGGTCCGCTCCGTGGGAACAGACATCCGTTCCACGGTGCGCACGGTGTATTATTACACCGTCACCCGCGAGGGAAACCTCCTCCGCCTCCGGGTTTGCGCCAACGGCTTCCTCTACAACATGGCCCGGGCCATGGCCGGCACGGTGGTCTACGCCGCCGAGGGGAAGATCGAACCGAATTCCATCGGCGCGCTGCTGGCCGCGGGGGACAGGACCGCCGCCGGCCCCACGGTGCCGCCGGGCGGGCTCTACCTCACCAAGCTCTGGTATGACGATGGGAAGGTGTCGTTCCATGTGGAATAACCTGAAAAATCCCCAGGAGCGGCCCAGCCGCAGCAGCCTGATCAAGCGAATCGTCGTGTTCGCCGTGGTTGTGGTGGCGGTATGCTCCGCGGTGGGCCTGATTCTGTTTCAGGATTCTGTGAACTTTGACGCGCTGCGCCGCTGGGTGAAGTATTTCAACATCCGCGACGAGGGCGAACAGGACATCTATACCTTTGACTCCCACAATTCCAACCGCTACGGCGCCGCCGGCAGCGGCCTTGCGGTGGCCTCCGTGGGCGGCCTTACCTATTACCAGGACAACGGCGAGGAGCGCTTTTCCATCCAGCAGCAGCTGGAGCTGCCGCAAATCCTGACAGCGGGCAGAATGATGCTGGCCTACGACGTGGGCGGCACGGCGCTGCTGGCCGCCGATTTAGGCGGCGAGCGGCTCAACCTCACCGCAGATCAGGCGATTTTGGACGCCGACCTCTCTTCAGACGGCTGCCTCTGCTATTCCAGCGGCTCCAGCGGCTATAAATCCGTGCTGACGGTCTATAATGCCCAGCAGGAGCTGATCTACCGCTGGCTCTCCTCCACCACCTATATGCCCCAGTGCGCCATTTCAGAAAAAGGAAATCTTCTGGCGGCAGTGGGACTGGGGGCTTCCGGCGGCGCCTTTGAAAGCACCCTCAATCTCTTCCGCACCGACGCGGAGGGCGTACAGTGGACGGCCTCCCTGGGCAATGAATTGATTTACGATCTTTTCTTCCTGGATAGCGGCGCCATCTGTGCCTTGGGAGAGACTTCAGCACAGATTTACAAGACGGACGGGACCCCGGTGGCCCGGTACACCTACCCCGAGCCCTATCTCAAAGAGTATGACTTGGGCGGCGACGGATTTTTGGCGCTGGCCGTGAATATGTATAGAGCGGGCAACCGCAACAGCCTGGTGACGGTCAGTGAGACCGGTGAAGAGATCGCATCGGTGT
>CALWXI010000083.1 GCA_944385455.1 uncultured Oscillospiraceae bacterium
TTTGGAAAAGGCGGTCCCGCCCCAAAAGGGAACGGGACCGCCCGCATCATTCCACTGTCACGCTCTTGGCCAGGTTCCGGGGCTTGTCGATGTCACAGCCCCGATGCAGCGCCACGTAATAGGCAAACAGCTGCAGCGGCACCACGCCCAGAGAGGGCTGGAGGATGGGATGGGCCTCCGGCACCACCACCACAGCGTCCGCCGTTTTGGACATCTTCTCCCGAAAACGTCCCGTGGTCACCGCCAGGACCTCCGCGCCCCGGGCCTTCACCTCCACCACGTTGCTCATGGCCTTGTCGAAGAGGGCGGCGTGGGTGCCCAGGGCCACCACCAGCGTCCCCGGCTCGATGAGGGAGATGGTGCCGTGCTTGAGCTCGCCGGAGGCGTAGGCCTCGGAGTGGATATAGCTGATCTCCTTGAGCTTCAGGGACCCCTCCAGACCCATGGCATAGTCCAGGTTCCGGCCGATGAAGAAGATGGAGTCATGGTTGAAGTACCGGGAGGCGAAGTACTGCACATCCTCCACCCGGTCCGTCACCTGCTGCATCTGTTCCGGGAGTGCCTGGACCCCCGCCACAATGGCGGCGTACTCCTCCGCGGACACCGTCCCCAGCAGATCCGCCAGGTACAGTCCGATGAGGTCCATCAGCACCAGCTGAGTGGAGTAGGCCTTGGTGGTGGCCACGGCGATCTCCGGCCCGGCCCAGGTGTAGAGCACGTCGTCCGCCTCCCGGGCGATGGAGCTGCCCACCACGTTCACCACCGCCAGCGTCCGTGCGCCCCGGCGCTTGGCCTCCCGCATGGCGGCCATGGTGTCCAGCGTCTCGCCGGACTGGCTGATGACGATCACCAGCGTCCGCCGGTCCACCAGCGGGTCGCTGTACCGGAATTCCGAAGCCAGGTCCACCTGCACCGGCCGGCGGAGCAGCCGCTCCCAGTTGTACTTGCTGACCATGCCCACATGGTAGCTGGAACCGCAGGCAATGATGAAGATCCGGGAGATATCCCGGACATAGTCCGCCGTCAGGCGCACGTCGTCCAGCACCACCCGGCCATCCCGGATGCGCGGAGAGACGGTCTTGCGCACCGCCTCCGGCTGCTCCATGATCTCCTTGAACATGAAGTGGGGATACCCCCCCTTCTCCGCCGCGGAGACGTCCCAGTCCACCTGGTGGTGCTCCACCTCCAAAGGCGAGAGCTCGCTGTCAAAAACGTCGATGCTGTCGGCGGTGACCACGGCGATTTCACCGTCGTTCATATAGGCCACGTCCCGGGTGTGACGGATCACCGCCGTCACGTCGGAGGCGATGAAATTCCCGTTTTCACCGAAGCCCAGAATCAGGGGACTGTCTTTCCGGGCGGCGATGAGGGCGTTGGGATAGTCGGAGCAGATGATGCCCAGGGCGTAGGAGCCCTCAATGCGCCGCAGGCAGCGGCCCACCGCCTCCAGCATGCTGCCGCATTCCTTGTAATGGTACTCCAGCAGCTGGGCCACCACCTCGGAATCCGTGTCCGAGGCAAACGTGACGCCGTGGCGGAGGAGCTGCTCCTTGAGCTCCATGTAATTTTCGATGATGCCGTTATGCACCAACGCAATGCTGCCGTTCTCGCTGACGTGGGGATGGGCGTTGACGTCGTTGGGCTCTCCGTGGGTGGCCCAGCGGGTGTGTCCGATGCCCAGCGCGCCCTCCAGATCCACACCGCCGTGGACCATGTCCGACAAGGCCTGGAGCCGGCCCTTGGTCTTGCGCACCTGCAGGCCCAGCGTGTCGGACCGCACCGCGATCCCGGCCGAGTCGTAGCCGCGGTACTCCATCCGGGCCAGTCCGTCCAGCAAAATAGGGGCCGCCTGCTCGCGGCCCACAAAACCAATGATTCCACACATGTTTCGGATCGTTCCTCCTGCTTGAGAAAATACAAGCGGACAAACGCGCAGAGATCTGTCGCTTTCCGCGGTCGCAGCGTCTTTGTTTTGCGGTCGCCCGCATATTTTCCCGCTGCGTCACATGTCCGCGGCCACGGAGGGGCATCCGCCGAAGCCTTCGATACTCCCCTCTCCTCGTCGTCCGGCAGCAGTCTGCCGGCACATGGCGCTTTTGTTGGGACTCCGCCCAAAATCTCCTTTCCATTCTGCGCTGATTCGGATCTATGAAAACGCCCCTTTCAGGGCGGGATCCCGCTTGAGGTATATTTTCCCGCCGCCGGCGCATGCTATTCCAATACCAACGGAGGGATGTCTGATGATCACCGCTTTTGCCCGCACTGTCATTTTATACCTGCTCATCACCCTGGGCCTTCGTCTTCTGGGCAAGCGCCAGATCGGCGAACTGGAGCCCAGCGAGCTGGTGCTGACCATGATGCTCTCGGATCTGGCCACCGTGCCCATGCAGGATTTCGGCATCCCGCTGCTCTCCGGCGTCATCCCCATCGCCACACTGCTGGCACTGTCCATGCTTTTCAGTCAGATCTCCCTGCAGAGCATCCGCTTCCGGGCACTGGTGTGCGGCACGCCCTCCGTGCTCATCCGCGACGGGAAGCTGCAGCAGCAGGCCATGCGGAAAAACCGCTATACCCTGGATGAGCTTCTGGAGGAGCTGCGGGAAAAGGGCATCTGCCGCATTGAGGATGTGAAATACGCCGTGCTGGAAAACTCCGGACAGCTCTCCGTGCTTCCCTGGACCCGCTGTCAGCCTCCCACTGCCCAGCAGCTGGGCCTGGACGCGGAAGACGATGTGACGCTGCCCGCGGTGATCATCAACGACGGGCGGCTGATCCGCACGCATCTGCGGGCCTGCGGCTACGACGAATCCTGGCTGAAGAAAATCCTGCACAGCCACAGCATCTCCCGCTGGGAGGACGTCTTTTTGCTGACGGTGGACGAACAGGGCAGTGTGACCTGCATCAAAAAGGAGGCATGAAATGAAGCGCGCATACGTTCCCCCGCTGGCCGTTTTGAGCATCCTGCTGGCTCTTTGTCTTTGGAACAGCCACAAAATAACAGAGAGCACGCAGCGCTGGCGGGATCAGCTGCAGCAGACCGCCGCCCTGGCCCAGGCCGGGGAGTGGCCCGCCGCCGTGGATGCCCTGCGGAAGAGCTATCAGGACTGGTCCAGTCTGCAGACCTACCTCCACATCGTCTCCCGGCATGACGCGCTGGACGACGCAGAGGCCATGTACCAGCGGGCCCTTTCTTTCGGCGTCGCCCGGGAGGACAGCGAATTTCAGGCAGAGGTATCCGATCTGCGGGATCAGCTGCGGCTCCTGGCGGAAATGGAACGGCTGAACGTGAAAAACGTGCTCTGACGCGCTTTCACTTTTCTGAAAGGAGCTTGTTCAGCTCCGCCATGAAGGTGTCGATGTCCTTGAACTGGCGGTACACGGAGGCAAAGCGCACGTAGGCCACCTGATCCACCTCCCGCAGCCGCTCCATGACCCGCTCGCCGATGGCCTCGGTGCTGATCTCCCGCTCCATGGAGTTCTGGATGTCCTGCTCGATCTCCGAGGCGATCTTCTCCAGCTCCGCCAGAGGCACCGGCCGCTTTTCGCAGGCCCGGATCATGCCGCCCAGCACCTTCTGCCGCTCAAAGCTCTGACGGCTGCCGTCCTTCTTCACCACCACCATGGGCAGGCTCTCCACCGTCTCATAGGTGGTAAAGCGCTTGGAACAGGACAGGCACTCTCTCCGGCGGCGGATGCTGGCACCCTCGTCGGCGGGGCGGGAATCAATGACCTTACTTTCGCTGTAGCCGCAAAACGGGCATTTCATGGCGGACCTCCCTGACTTCACCGGCATCGCCGGCCGTTCTTTCTCTACCGGTTGCGGACCGCAGGGCGGAACCTCCGCACCGGTTGGGGCTATTATAGCATACCGCATCCCAGATTGGTATACATCAATTTTCATTTTTTCACCGGAACACCGGCCGCTCCTCCCGATCAAAGGAGATGCGCCAGTACCGGCCGCCCCGCAGGGTGCAGAGGGACGCAAAGCAGAACATGGGCACCAGCGGGAACGGCGCGGCGGGCCGGTAGGGAAACGCCACCGTCACCCCTTCCCCATCCCGGCGCACCAGGGCGTCTCCGGCCTCCCGCAGCCTGCCGCGCAGCCATGCTCCCCGGAACACCGCCTCCGGCTCTGTCAGTGCCGTCCATCCGTCCTCCGATGCCGGACGCAGCTCTCCCCGGCGCAGCGGGCCAGCCGGTTCCAGGCTCCGCAGGGACAGCCGCCGCCGCAGCGCAAAGCCCGCCGCCCCCGGCTCCGCGATACCCAGACGCACCTCTCCCCGGTCTCCCACCGCCCAGACGCACCAGAGCCCGTCCCCCGGCGGATGGCAGCAGACGGAACACACGGCGTACAGGCCCTCCCGCTCCACCGTCAGCTCCCCCGCCGCCGTCTCCTTCCACATCACCGGATACCGGTCCACGGCCA
>CALWXI010000084.1 GCA_944385455.1 uncultured Oscillospiraceae bacterium
GCTCCTTGCAGAACCGCTGATGCAGGGCCATCATGTAGTCCTTCATGCGCATCGCCTCCTATTCAGCGACACACAATACCCCAATTCAGGGAGAATAGCCAGGGGTAAACCAACGAGTTATCAGAAATTTAAGAACTGTTCGGGTGGCTATTCCGCTTCGCTCTTTTCTTTGATATAGCGACGCAAAGTCTACCCGAAAAAGCCCCTCAATTCGCAGCGTCGGTGAAAAACGCCGGAACCGCTTGGGAGCGTAGCACCTTGCAATTCCACCACCGCGCTGAAAGACCGAAATCTCGAAAACCGACGTCGGTACCAAAATCCCGGAAAGCCCCGCACTGCGGGGCGTTGTGGGCGGGAGGTGGTCGGTAGCGACCACCTCCCTTTATCTTGTACTTTTTTCGGCTGGCCGAAACTGCCGGATTTGACCCACAAAACTGCTGCTCTGGTACCGCTTCCCATACTGCTTTCCCCTCTGGAAATACCCTCGCAAAACTCCCTCGTCAACCTCCGCCCACACAGGCCGCACACGGCCCGCAGTGTCCCAAAGGCCCCTCGGATGCCACCCCCTCCGCCAAAGCCTCACACAGCCCCTCACAGGCGGCAACGATTGGCGGATTCACTTTGTGCTCTGGCGTCCGCAAAAAGCCCCCGGCGTCCGTTCGGACGCCGGGGGCTGCTTCTTGGGGAAAACAGGCCGCTCTTTGAATTTCACATTTTTAGGACAGAAATCCACTTTTAGGAAAAAGGTCCCTGCGCGGATGATTACCGTTTGCCGCGCACTTCTCTTTTGTAATGCTTTGTGTTATAATACCGCTACACTTTTCATGCGGAAAGGGATCGTTATGAGTGTGGATATTCTGGTGGTGGACGATGAGACCGCCATTGCGGATCTGGTGGAAGTTTACCTGAACAACGAAGGTTATACCGTCCATAAATTTTATAACGCTGCCGACGCTCTGGCCTGTGTGCGGAGAACGCACCTGGATCTGGCGATCCTGGACGTGATGCTGCCGGACATGGACGGCTTCACCCTGTGCCAGAAGATCCGGGAGGACCATCTGTTTCCCATCCTGATGCTGACCGCCCGGGTGGAGGACATGGACAAGATCATGGGCCTCACCCTGGGCGCCGACGACTATATCACCAAGCCCTTCAATCCCCTGGAGCTGGTGGCCCGGGTGAAGACCCAGCTGCGGCGGTATCTCCGCTACAATTCCGGCGAGACCGCGCCCCGGGAAACAGCGGAATACGACTTCCGGGGCCTCCAGATCTCCCAGACCACCCATAAGTGCACCCTTTACGGAGAGGAACTGGGCCTGACGCCTCTGGAGTTTTCCATCCTGTGGTATCTCTGCCGGAAGCGGGGGCAGGTGGTCTCCAGCGAGGAGCTGTTTGAAGCGGTGTGGGGCGAGGCCTACATGGACAGCAACAATACCGTCATGAGCCATATTGCCCGGCTGCGGGAGAAGATGCACGAGCCCAGCCGGAAGCCGAAATTCATCAAGACTGTGTGGGGAGTGGGATATACCATTGAGTAAGCGGACACGATACAAGGGCCTCTCGGAGCAGGGACGCAGCCGGGCCCGGCGGGCCTGGGGGATCTATCTTCTGGCCCTGATGGCCTGGGTGGCGGCGGTGCTCCTGCTGGCCTTCCTGGGATTGCTGGTGTGCAGTTCCTTCACCTGGTACAGCGGCCCCCTTTACCGTCTGCTGACCTGGGTCCGGGACAATATCGTCCTGGTCTGCACCTTTGTGGTGCTGGTGGGCTGGGTGTTCATCAGCTACTTCTTCGTGGCCCGGCCCGTGGCCCAGCTGGAGGCCCTGACCGACGCCGCCGAGCAGCTGGCCCGGCCCACGGAGGAGCGCATCGTATTGCCGGAGGCCTTGGCGGAGGCGGAGGTCCAGCTCAACGCCGCCCGGGAACAGGCCCTGCGGGACGCCCGGGCTGCCAAAGTCGCCGAGCAGCGGAAAAACGATCTGGTGGTGTACCTGGCCCTCGATCTGAAAACGCCCCTTACCAGCGTCATCGGCTATCTGACCCTGCTGCGGGACGAGCCCCAGATCTCGCCGGAGCTGCGGGCGCGGTATACCGGGATCGCCCTGGACAAGGCGGAGCGGCTGGAGGACCTCATCAACGAGTTCTTTGACATCACCCGCTTCAACCTCTCCCACATCGAGCTGGAGAAGCGGCCCACGGACCTTGTCCGAATGGTCCAGCAGGTGGCCAGCGAATTCGCCCCCCAACTGGCGGAGGCCCGCCTCGCCTGCTGCCTGGAGCTGCCGGAGAAGCTGGTGTGCCCCTGCGACCCGGACAAACTGGCCCGGGTGCTGGACAACCTGCTGCGCAATGCCTGCCACTACAGCCTCCCGGACACGGAAGTCACCGTCACCGGGCGGGCGGAGGGAGACCAGGCCGTCCTGACCTTTTCCAACCGTGGACCGGATATCCCGCCGGACAAGCTGGCGCGCCTTTTCGAGCAGTTCTTCCGCCTGGACAGCGCCCGCTCCTCCGCCTCCGGCGGCGCCGGACTGGGGCTTGCCATCGCCAAGGAGATCGTGGAGCTCCATGGAGGCACCATCACCGCCCGCAGTTCCGGCGGAGTGACTGCCTTCACCGTCACGCTGCCCCTGGAGACGGCGCCGTAAGAAAATTACAAGAATTTTGCAGGTTTCTCGCAGGAACTTCACAGGAAAAGCAGAATACTCCTACCGCCTTGCTCTGGTACGATCAGCGTATCAAAGCAAGGCGGTTTTCCGCTTTCGGGAGGTATTTTGCATGAAAACGATTTTGGTGCTGTTCGGCGGCTGCTCCACGGAGCATGAGGTCTCCCTCCAGTCCGCCTATGGCGTTCTCACCCACATGGACCCCGGCCGCTATACTCCCCTGCCGGTGGGCATCACCCGGGAGGGACGGTGGCTGTGGTATGCCGGCCCCCTGGAGCATCTGACGGACGGTACCTGGGAGAGCCGGCCGGAAGCCGTTCCCTGTACCTTGACGCTGGACCGGGGGGCTGGCCGCCTGCTGGTGCTGGACGGCTCCGGCGGCAGCCTGACTTTTGACGCGGCCTTCCCCATCCTCCATGGAAAAAACGGAGAGGACGGCACAGTGCAGGGCCTGCTGGAACTGACCGGCGTACCCCTGATTGGCTGCGGAGCCCTCTCCAGCGCCCTGTGCATGGACAAGGACCGGGCTCATAAGCTGGCGGCCCTGGCCGGAGTCCGGGTGCCCGGGAGTATTCTGTTCCGCCGGGGGGCGGACAACCACCGGATTGCCGCTGCGGCGGAAGGACTGCGCTATCCGCTGTTCGTCAAGCCCGTCCGGGCCGGGTCCTCTTTCGGCGTCAGCCGGGTGGATGGGCCGGAGTGGCTGGCTGCGGCGGTGGAGGCCGCCTTCGCCCACGACCGGGAGATTTTGCTGGAGGAGGCGGTGCCGGGCTTCGAGGTGGGCTGCGCCGTGCTGGGAAACGACGCCCTGACGGTAGGAGCCGTGGACGAGATCGAGCTGTCCCAGGGCTTTTTCAACTACGAGGAGAAGTACACCCTCAAGACCTCCGCCATCCACTGTCCCGCCCGGATCTCCCCGGAACAGGCAACGCGCATCCAGGAGACCGCAAAGATCATTTACCAGGCCCTGGACTGCCGGGTCTTTGCCCGGGTGGATCTGTTACTGACGCCGGAGGGGGAGATCGTCTTCAACGAGGTCAATACGATCCCAGGTTTCACCCCTCACAGCCGCTACCCCAGCATGATGGCCGCCGCGGGCTGGGGGTTCACCACACTGGTCAGCCGGATCATCGAACTGGGGGTGGAAGCATGAGAACGGTCATCCTCCATCGGCGGCAGGTGTTCCAGGGACCGCTGCTGGTCATCAACCGGGACCATCCCCTCCACTCCGCCCCGGCGGACCTGGCGGCGCTGGACAGCCTGCATCCCCATATCCTTCTGGAACGCCGCACAGCCCGTCTATTGGCCGCCTGCATTCAGAGTGTGGGCGGACAGGGCGAAATCGTGCCGGCCTCCGGATGGCGCAGCCGGCAGGAGCAGCAGGCGATCTGGGACGATACCCTGGCGGAGAGCGGCGCGGACTTCACCCGCAAATATGTGGCCCTGCCCGGGTGCAGCGAGCACCAGAGCGGCCTGGCCATTGACCTGGGAAAGGCCGCCGGACACATCGACTTCATCCGCCCCGCCTTTCCCTACGACGGCGTCTGCGGCGCCTTCCGCCGCGCGGCGGCGAAATACGGTTTCATCGAGCGGTATCAGCGGGGCAAGGAGAGCGTCACCGGCATTGCCCGGGAACCCTGGCATTTCCGCTATGTGGGCACGCCCCACGCCTTGCTGATGGACGCCAACGGATTGTGCCTGGAGGAGTACCCGGATTTCCTGCGGCAGCGGCAGCGCAGCTGCCCCCTGCCCGGCGGCCAGATGACTCAGGTGTTTTATGTGCCCTGCGCCGGGGAGGAGACGGAGGTCCAGCTGCCGGAGGGCTGCTGTCAGATCTCCGGGGACGACATCGGCGGTTTCATCGTCACCGCCTGGGGGTGCCCCGCATGAAGATGGAAAATCGGGCGGCTCTGGACCGGGCCAGGCTGGCCGCGGCGGTACTGGTGGTGTGCAATCACACCTCGCCCCTGTCCTCTTTCACCGCCGCCGGTGACTTTTTCCTGACGAGAGTGCTGGCCCGGCTGGCGGTGCCGCTGTTTTTGATGATCAGCGGGTACTTTCTGGAGCGGTCCGGCTGGCGGTCCGCCCGGCGCTTACTGAAAAAAACGATGGTCCTCTATGCCGCCGCGGCAGCGCTGTACCTGCCCCTGAACCTCTACGCCGGGCAGGTGACGCCGGACTTTTTTCGAAAGCTCGTGACCGACGGCACCCTTTATCACCTGTGGTATTTTCCGGCCCTCCTGCTGGGCGTGCCCATCGCAAAAGGACTCCGCCGCCTGGGACTTCGGGCGGGTTTGGCGGCGGCAGGGGCGCTGTATCTGATCGGCCTGGGCGGAGACAGCTATTACGGACTGGCAATGCGGCTCCCCGGCGCGGAAAACCTGTATGGAGCCGTTTTTCAGGTGTTCACCTACACCCGGAACGGTTTGCTCTATGTGCCGCTGTTTCTCCTGCTGGGGGCGGCGGGCCTGCGTCTTTCCCGGCGGGCGGCCGCGCTGGGGACCCTGGCCGGTCTGGCCCTCATGACAGCCGAGGCCTTCCGGCTGCGGAGCCTGGGCGTCCAGCGGCACGACAGCATGTACCTGGCCTTGCCTCTGGTGATGGTATGCCTCTTTGCCTGGCTGCTGGAGGAGAACGGCGGCCGGCGGCGGGAGCTGCGGCAGCTGTCCGCCCTGGTCTACCTGCTGCATCCGGGGTGTATCGTGCTGGTCCGGGGCGCCGCCGGAGCGCTGGGTCTGGAGCGCTGGCTGGTGGGCAACAGCCTGATCCACTTCACAGCCGTTACATTGCTGACCTTTGTCCTGTCCGGCCTGATCCTGATACTGCGCCCCCGGCCGCTCCGGCCCATGGCCCGGGCCTGGCGGGAGATCGACCTGGACGCGCTGGCGCACAACGCCGCCGCACTGCAAAAGTGCCTTTCTCCAGGTCAGGAACTGATGGCGGTGGTCAAGGCGGACGCATACGGTCACGGGGCGGTACGGATCGCCCGGCGGCTGCGGCGGACAGGGGTCCGGGCCTTTGCCGTGGCCTGCCTCAGCGAGGGCATCGCCCTGCGGAAGGCGGGGGTCCGGGGGACCATTTTGATCCTGGGCTGGACGGACCCGGAAGATGCCCCTCTGCTGCGGCGCTGGCGCCTGACCCAGACCGTGGCGGATGAGGCCCATGGCCATGCCCTGGCGGCCCGGGGACCTGTTCACGTTCACCTGGGCCTGGACACCGGCATGCACCGTCTGGGCGTCCCGGCAGAGGACAGAGAGGCCCTGGACCGGCTGTTTCGGGAGAAAAATCTGCGTATCGACGGGGTGTTCTCCCACCTGTGCGTTTCCGACAGCCTGGAAAAGGGCGATGAGGACTATACCCAACGGCAGTTGGACGGTTTCTACCAGGCGGTGGACTGGCTTCGTTCCTCCGGCTATGGCCCCGGTGCCGTCCATATCCAGTCCAGCTACGGCCTTTTGAATTTGCCGCCCCAGCCTTGCCGGTATCTGCGGGCGGGGATCATTCTCTACGGCGTGCCCAGCGACGGCTCGCCCACAGCCGCCTGGCCGGATCTGCGGCCGGTGTTGTCCCTGCGGGCCCGGGTGGCTTCCGTGCGGCGATTGACCCCTGGGGAGGGGGCCGGGTACGGCCTGGCCTTTCAGGCCCGGCGTGAGACCGTCCTGGCGGTGGTCACCATCGGCTACGGAGACGGATTGCCCCGGCAGCTGTCACAGACCGGCGGGGAAGCCCTGATCCGCGGCCGCCGGTGCCCCATGGTGGGGCGGATGTGTATGGACCAGCTGTTCCTGGATGTGACGGAGGTGCCGGAGGTCCGGCCTGGGGATCTCGTGACGCTGATCGGCCGGGACGGCGGCCAGGAGATCACCGCCCAGGAGGTGTCCAGTCACTGCGGTACTATCACCAATGAACTGCTCTCCCAGCTGGGGCCGAGGCTGTCTCTGGTGAGCCACGAAGGCGACGCAGTTCCGAACCCGCCTGACGGTTTGGAGAAGACGGCCCTCTTTTCCGGTGCGCAGTAAAAGAGCCGGAGGCGTATGCCTCCGGCCCTTACCGTGATGAAGAAATTTTTTCAAAAGAGCCTGCCCGCTGGGCGGCTAGAACTGCCGCGGTCTCTGTGCGGACGGGGTAAAAGAGACTTGCTTCCCCGTCCGCTCAGGCCACGATCCGCCGGTAGGACCGGGCGGTCAGACCGTAGACCAGGGCGTAGACGGCGCAGAACACCGTAAAGGTCCCCGCCGTGCACACCGCGTAGCGGGCGGTGCTGGTCAGCTGGAACAACGCCAGCATCTTGGAGACCATGGGATAGGCCGCCGCCGTGTGGATGCCGGCGGTGACCAGGGGCAGGAAGAACACCAGCAGGATCTGGCTGTGGATGGAGCCGCGGACCTCCCGGTCCGTCATGCCCACCTGACGCAGGATGGTATAGCGCCGCTGGTCCTCGTACCCTTCGGAGATCTGCTTGTAGTAGATGATGAGGGCCGTGGCCAGCAAAAACAGCAGACCCAGAAAGACGCCCAGGAACAGGAACCCGCCGTACATGGCATAGAGGTCGATGGCGTTGTCCTGCCGGCTGGTGACAGTATAGACGGACTCGTCCACATTGGTTTTCAGGATGTCCCAGGCCAGGTCCAGCTTCTCCTCATCGGTGCCGTCCAGATCCATCTGGATGCGGAAGGTCTCCCGCTGGACCCCCTGGTCGGAGAGGCAGAGAGAGGCGATCTCCTCCAGCGCCTGCCGGTCCGCCGCCACCAGCAGCAGTTCGGTGGATTCGCTGCCGCTGACGAGCGTGGAGCTGTTGTACGGCAGCCCCTGGTCCAGCCGTCCGGCCACCCGGAAGGGCTGGGCCCCGATATAGAAGGTGTCGGGCAGCTCCAGGCCCTGGGCGTAGGCCAGCACCTGGTCTGCCTCCAGCGCCGCCGTCTGGCCGGTCAGGCGGGCGTAATCCTCCGCTGTTATCAGATACACCGTCACATAGTCCCCCGGGGTGTCCTCCGGCCAGCCCAGGGTGTTGCCGCTGTAACTGGAGGACGCCCGGACCTCGGTGTACCAGCTGAAGTGCTCCGCCGTCAAGCCGGAATCCGCCAGCAGCCTGTCGATCCACGTCAGGGTGGCCTCCGTCTCCTGCTGCCGCCGCTCCGGGGTCAGGGGGTCCAGGGGCTGATCCAGGTGGGTCAGATCCTGGCTGACCTGGATGTCATGGGGAAACATCTGGTCCAGCGTCTCCTCACAGCTGAGGTAGAGGGTGACGGTGGTGGACACGGTCACCAGCACCATGGTGGAGAGGATGCAGATGTTGGCAAGGCCCACGGCGTTTTGCTTCATCCGGTGCAGCAGCCCTGCCACGGCGGTGAAGTGCCGGGTCTGGTAGTAGTAGCCGGGATTGGCCCGCAGGGCCTTGAGGACCGCCACGGACCCGGCGGTGAACAGGCAGTAGGTGCCGATCATCACCAAGATCACCGCCAGGAAAAACAGGGCCAGGGCCTCGGTGGGATTCTGCACTTTCCAGGAGAGGAAATAGCCGCCTCCCAGGGTCAGAAGGCCGAAAACCACCAGCAGGCGCCGTGTTCTGGGCTCCCGCTCTCCCACGGAGTCGCTGCGGAGCAGCTCCACCGGTCGGGCCCGGCCGATGCGAAAGAGGTTGCACACCAGGGTCAGGGCGAAGAGAACGGCAAAGAGGGCGGCGGTGGACAGAATACCCGGCACGCTGACCTCAAAGCCGAACTCCGCCGGCAGCCGGGAGAGCTGGAGCAACAGCAGCAGCGTCAGCTTGCTGAAAAGGATGCCCGCGGCGATGCCGCCCAGGATAGAGGCCCCGGCGCAGTAGAGGGTTTCCCACAGGCACAGCAGGGCGATGTGCCGCTTCTCCAGACCCAGGATGTTGTAGAGGCCCAGCTCCCGCTGCCGCCGCTTCATGACGAAGCTGTTGGCGTAAAGCAGCAGCACGATGGAAAACAGGGCCACCACGATGCACCCCAGGTACATCAGGCTCTGGAGATACCCGGCGCCCCTGACGGAGGCCACAATGTCGCTCTCCGTCAGGTAGCGGAGGATGTAGAACATGGCGGCGGTGCCGCCGCAGGAGAGCAGGTACGGCCCGTAGTACCGGCCGTTGCGCACCAGATTCACCAGGGCCAGCCGGGGGAAGAAGCCGGACTTACGCATGGCCGCCGCCTCCCTCCGCCAGGACCGTCAGCGTGTCGGAGATGCGGCGGAACTGGCTCTCCCGGCTCTCGCCGCCCCGGTAGAGCTGGTGGTACACCTCCCCGTCCCGGAGAAACAGCACCCGCCCGGCGTGGCTGGCGGCCTTCACCGAGTGGGTCACCATCAGGATCGTCTGGCCCCCGGCGTTGATCTCGCCGAACAATTCCAGCAGGTTGTCCGAGGCCCGTGAGTCCAGGGCCCCGGTGGGCTCGTCCGCCAGGACGATCTGAGGGTCCGTGATGAGGGCACGGGCCACGGCGGCCCGCTGCTTCTGGCCGCCGGAGACCTCATAAGGGTACTTGGTGAGGATGTCGGAGATACCCAGCTGCTCCGCGATGGGGGCGAGCTTTTTCCGCATGGTGGGGTAATCTTTTCCCGCCAGCACCAGGGGCAGAAAGATGTTGTCCTGGAGAGAGAAGGTGTCCAGCAAATTGAAGTCCTGGAACACGAAGCCCAGGTGGGACCGGCGGAAGGCCGCCAGGTCCCGCTCCCGGATGTCCGAGAGGGCCTTGCCGTTGAGGAACACCTCGCCGGAGGTGGGCCGGTCCAGGGCGGCCAGAATGTTCAACAGGGTGGTCTTGCCGGAGCCGGACTCGCCCATGATGGCCACGTACTCCCCCGGCTCCACGGAAAAATTCACGTTGGACAGGGCCTGGACGGGATTGCCGCCGAAGCGGGTGGTGTAGATCTTTTGAAGATGCTGTACTTCCAGCAGTGCCATAGAGAAATGCCTCCTTGCTTGGGATGATCTCAGTATAGCAGGGGAGCCGGGCTGTCAGCCATGGCTCTGGCTTACAGTCCGGCTCCGTATCTTACAGTTTCGTAAGGTTCACTCCATGATCCGCCGTTCCCGGCTCAAGTCCAATCGGGCGATGGTGCCCTGACCGGGCCGGGAGACGATGGTGAGATCGTGGCCCAGCTTCTCCGTTACCCGGCGGCAGAGATACAGCCCGATGCCGGTGGACTTCTGCCCGGTGCGGCCGTTGTAGCCGGTGAACCCCTTCTCAAAGATCCGGGGCAGGTCCTCCTCCCGGATGCCGATGCCGGTGTCCGCGATGACCAGGGTCTCCCCGTCCCCGTAAATGCGGACGGCACCCCCGGCAGGGGTGTATTTCAGTGCGTTGGAGAGGAGCTGCTCCACCACAAATGAGAGCCACTTGCCGTCGGTCAGCACCGTGCGGCCCGTTTCCTGAAAGTCCAGCGTGATGCGCTTCAAAATGAACAGCCGGGCGAACTTCCGCACCGCCTGGCGGATCAGGGCGTCCAGGTCTGTGTCGCAAAAGACGTAGTCGGTGGAGTCGCTGTCCAGCCGGAGATACCCCAGCACCATATCCACGTACTGGCCGATCTTCAAAAGCTCCGCCTCCAGCGCCTCCCGGGGCGGCGGGTCCTCCTGGAGCAGCAGCCCGGCGGCGGCCATGGGGGTCTTGATCTGGTGGGCCCAGAGGGTGTAGTAGTCGGTCATGTCCTCCAGCTTGTCCCGCTCCCGGGCCAGGATGCGGGTCCGGTGGGCGGCCACCGCCGCCAGCAGGGCCTGGTAGTCCTCCTCCAGCAATCCATCGGCAGGGGGCAGGGGCAGCACCGGCTCCTCCGCCCGGTCCAGCAGACGCCGCAGCTCCCGGTGGCGGGCACGGAAACGCCGGAAGCCCAGGATGAACAGTACCGCGCCCAACACGAGACACAAAAGCGCCGCGTAGCCCACCGCCTCCACGGGAAGGTCATACAGGGAGAACACTGCCGCGAACACAGCGGCAATCCCCGCCAGCAGCAACAGCAGCTTCCACTGCCGCCGCAGATATGCAAGCAGCTCCATCCATCAGTCCTCCACCAGATAGCCGGTCCCCTTGCGGGTGCGGATCAGGTCCGG
Source organism: uncultured Oscillospiraceae bacterium (assembly GCA_944385455.1). Classification (GTDB taxonomy): domain Bacteria; phylum Bacillota; class Clostridia; order Oscillospirales; family Oscillospiraceae; genus Oscillibacter. The sequence goes on from CALWXI010000084.1 coordinate 10,733, forward strand.
CAGCCCCGCCGCTTCCAGCTTCCGCCGCAGGCGGCCCACGTTGACGGTGAGGGTGTTCTCATCCACGAAGCTGTCGGACTCCCACAGCCGGGTCATCAGCGCCTCCCGGCTGACGGTCTGGCCTTTGTGCTCCAGCAGCATCTGCAAAATGCGCAGCTCGTTCCGGGTCAGCTCCACCCGCTGCCCGTCCACCGTCAGCGTCCCGTCGGACACATTCAGCACCGCGCCGCCGCACTGGAGCAGCCGGGCGGCCGGGCCGAAATCATAGGCCCGGCGCAGCATGGCCTGGACCTTGGCGGAGAGGACCTGGAGGTCGAAGGGTTTGGAGAGCAGGTCGTCGCCGCCCAGCTGCATGGCCATGACGGTGTTGACGCTGTCCCCGGCGGAGGGCAGGAACAAAATCGGCACCTTGGAGATCTTGCGGATCTCCTGACACCAGTGGTAGCCGTTGAAAAAGGGCAGGGAGATGTCCAGCAGCACCAGCTGGGGGTCGAATTCCGCGAACTCCTGGAGCACCCGGTCGAATTCCCGGGCGCAGCGGACCGCGTAGCCCCAGCTCTCCAGGTGCCGCGCCACGGCTCCAGCGATCACCCCGTCATCCTCCACCACAAAAATACGGTACATATCCCTACCTCCTTGACAGGAAAGAGCGTACCATCCCGCGGCACGGTTGTCAATGACGGCGGCTAGGGGGAAGCCGTGCTGTGCTTGTTCCCGCACAGGCGGCAACAAACGGGAATACGGCCCCCGCCATACACAAACCCTGTCCAAACGGGCGGCGGTATGGTATGATACAGAAAAACGAGCGGGAGGGAATGCGATGATGCGGATTTTTTTGCTGGAGGACGACGCGGCCCTGGGCCGGGGCATCGTCATGGCTCTGACGGGGCCGGAGGCATCCGTCACCTGCCGTTCCACCCTGGCCCAGGCCCGGGAGGTGCTGGCAGAGGAGCGGTTCGACCTGCTGATTTTGGACATCAACCTTCCCGACGGCAGCGGTCTGGACCTGCTCCGGCAGCTGCGGACGGAGGGCAGCGCCGCCCAGCGCTATTCCGTGGTAGAGCGACTGCGGCAGGAGTGAGGGGGATGGGAAACATCCAACGACCCATACCGCGACGCACGCGGATGAAAAATAGGGGAGAGGCGGGACCCCAAAAAGTTTCCTGACCTGCTGATTTTTGCAAGAAAATGCCTTCAAGCCATTGCCCCGCAACGGCTTGCGGCCGGAATGGGTTTCGTAATCAGCAGGTCAGGTGTTCGAGTCACCCCACTAGCTCCATCAAGCCGCAACAATCTGAATCTCCTAGCCTGTACGCTTAGGGTATCAGAATGTTGCGGCCTTTTTTCCTTCAAAAATTGGCCTGATTTCCAATAGATCTCCTCAAGGTTTTTCAACCAACTGGGGGGACTCGAACAGCGGTTTTGATGGATTTAAGGCCAAACCGAATGGCAGCGCCCTTTTTGAAAGCAAAAAGGGCGCTATTTTTTTCAAAATTCTTATACAAATATTACGGCGCCGAATTGGTGGTTTCAGAGAATCACCGATCCGGCG
>CALWXI010000085.1 GCA_944385455.1 uncultured Oscillospiraceae bacterium
TTCTCGTCATCGACGGCCAGGGCGGGCGCATGGGCGCTGCCCTGGTGAGCCAGTGCAAGGCCGCGGGGCTTGGGGTTCAAATCATCGCGGTGGGGGCCAACTCCGCCGCCACCGCCGCCATGCTGAAGGCCGGGGCCGACGCCGCCGCCACCGGGGAGAACCCCGTGGTGGTCAACGCCCGGGACGCCGACGTCATCTGCGGGCCCATGGGCATCCTCACCGCCAACGCCTTGTGGGGGGAAATCACCCCGGCCATGGCGGCGGCGGTCAGCGAAAGCCGGGCTCAAAAGGTGCTCATCCCCGTGAACCGGTGCTCCGTCACCGTGGTGGGCGTGGCCGAGCTGCCCCTGGGGGAATACGTCCGCCTGGCCGTGCAGGCCGCTAAGGAGCAGCTGGAGGAAAAATAAAAAAATCTCAAAAAGGCTGTAACATTTTCCTGCTCCGGCCGGCAGGGCATCGCCTCCTACTCCCCCGATGTGGCGGGCGAGGACCTCACGCCGCTGTTCGAGACGATCCTGGAATATATCCCCGCCCCCGAGGCGGACACCGACCAGCCCTTCCAGATGCTGGTCAGCTCCATCGACTACAACGAGTTTGTGGGCCGCATCGCCATCGGCCGCATCGAGCGGGGGACCATCCGGCAGAACCAGGAGATCGCGGTGTGCAACTATCACGATCCCGAGGCGGTGCTGCGCAAGGCCAAGGCCACCGCCATCTATGAGTTTGACGGTTTGGCCCGCAAGAGCGTCCAGGAGTCCTCCGCCGGCAATATCATTGCCATGAACGGCATCCCCGACATCACCATCGGCGACACCATCTGCGATCCCGCCGCCGTGGAGGCGCTGCCCTTCGTGCAGATCTCCGCCCCCACCCTGGAGATGACCTTCTCCGTCAACGACTCTCCCTTTGCCGGCCGGGAGGGCAAGTTCGTCACCTCCCGCCAGCTGCGGGACCGGCTGTTCCGGGAGACGCTGAAGGACGTGTCTCTCCGGGTCACCGAGACCGACCGGGACACCGCCTTCAATGTGGCGGGCCGGGGCGAGATGAGTCTCTCCATCCTCATTGAGACCATGCGCCGGGAGGGCTACGAGTTCCAGGTGTCTCCCGCCCGTGTGCTCTACAAGGAGATCGACGGCGTCATGTGCGAGCCCATTGAGCGGCTGGTGGTGGACGTGCCCGGCGACTGTGTGGGCGCCGTCATCGAAAAGCTGGGCCAGCGCAAGGCCGACATGCTGGAGATGACCCCTGTGGGCGAGCGCATGAAGGTGGAGTTCCTGGTGCCCGCCCGGGGCCTGTTCGGCTACCGCAACGATTTCCTCACCGACACCAAGGGAGAGGGCATCATGGCCTCCGTGTTTGACTCCTACGCCCCCTACAAGGGCGAGATCTCCCGCCGGGGAAACGGCTCCATGATCTCCTTCGAGACCGGCGAGTCCATCACCTACGGTCTCTACAACGCCCAGGAGCGGGGCACGCTGTTCATCGGCGCCGGCGTGCCGGTATACGGCGGCATGATCATCGGCGTCAGCCCCCGCAGCGAGGACATGACCGTCAACGTCTGCAAGAAGAAACAGCTGACCAATACCCGTGCCTCCGGATCCGACGACGCCCTGCGGCTGACACCGCCCCGTCAGATGAGTCTGGAGCAGTGTCTGGAGTTCCTGGCAGACGACGAGCTGCTGGAGGTCACTCCCAAAAGCCTGCGGATGCGCAAGGCCATCCTGGACCACGAAAAGCGCATGAAGGCCCTTCACGGCAAGAAGTGAATCCATGGAAAAAAAGTTCCCGGGGACCGCAAGGTCCCGGGAACTTTTTTCCGCTTGTGTACGTCTGTATGGGAAAAGGACCCAGGGTCTGTGAGAAAGGATGATGTTCCATGAAAAAACTCCTCGCCTTGCTGTTGTGTGCCGTACTGTTCTGTGTGCCCGCGGCGGCCGCGGAGGCGGATCTGTCTCTGCCTGCGGCGCAGGCTCCCGTGCGGGTGTGGGGGACCCTGACCCGTCTGGACGACGGCGGACTGCTGGTGGAAAACGACAGCACCGAAGACATCAACTCCGTGATCCTCCGCGGGGAGGCGATTTTGTGCCTGGACGCCGTCACCGGCGAGTCCATGGATGTGGATGACCTGCGGGACGGCGAGACGGTCTACGCCTGGGCGGGACCGGTGATGACCATGAGCCTGCCGCCTCAGGCCACGGCGATTTTGATTGTGGCAAATCTGCCGGCGGACGATGCGGCGCCCCAGTATTATGAGATCGCCTCCGTCGCGCCCCAGGCCATGATCGCCATCTACCCCGCGCCGCCTCTGACGCAGACGGAGGTCACCGCCACCGACGGCACGGTCCTCACCATCACCGATCAGGCGGTCCTGACGTCCCGGGAGGCGGAGGAGACCGTCCGGCTGGAGGACCTGGGCCCCGGTACCCGGATGGTGGTGTGGTCCGACGGACAGGGCCAGCCGGAGCGGGTGCTGGTGCTTCCGTATCATTACAGCGGCTACCTCTCTTGTGACCAGGACGGGCAGGTCGCAGTCAACGGACAGGTCCTGACCCAGAAGGCCGTCTCCGTGGACGGCACGGTGCTGCTGCCCCTGCGGGCCGCGGCGGAGGCCCTGGGCATGACCGTGTCCTGGGATGACACGGCGGGCGCCGTGGTGGAGCGGGCGGACGGCAGCCGCCTGCTGTCCGTGGATCCCGGACATGACCGCATCGTATGGGGCACGGGAGGCACGAGGGAGGCCGTTACGGCCATCCGGGACGGCGTGACCTATGTCTCCGCCTCCGCGCTGCTCTCCATACTGGATCTCTTCCCGGCGGCCGCCGTGTGAAGCACAAAAAAGATACGCCCGGGAACCAGAGGTCCCCGGGCGTATCTTTTTGTCATGCGAACCGCAGGTGGAACCGGACGCCGGCGTCGCCGGCAAAGACCACCATGCCGTCCTCCGGCAGCACGGCGGAGGTGTCTCCCCACAGCACGGAGGAGGCCGTCAGCCGGCCCTGGCCGTCGTAGATCCAGAAGCCGCCGCTTGCCGGCAGCTGCACGGTCATGGTTTTTCCGGCGGTATCGCCCACGTGATACCACTTGGCGTAGCCCTCCTGGCCCACGGTGGCGTAGGACCAGCCGCCGCCGGCATAGAGGTCCGGCGCTTGGTCCTCGGGCATGTACAGCGCGTTGTTCACCTGGAGCCAGGTGCCGCCGTCCCTCTCCAGCAGCGTCCACTCCTGGCCGTCCCGGCCGCCCACGCCGGGCAGCTGCAGGTCGTAACGGGCGGAGGTCTGGCTGAGGATCCGGGACGCGCCGATGTATCCGGGCACCATCTCCGGCAGCGTCTCCGACGCCGCGGCCGCCGCGTTGGCGCTGAGTGCCAGGTAGGTGGTGGAGGTGTATTTCTCCGTCACCGGCAGGATGCTGGTCACGGCCACCTGGTCCCACACCGCCTGGACCGCCGGGTCCAGAGCGTTGTCCGCCAGCTTCACCGCCGCGTAGCTGGAGGTGGGCAGGGCCCCCAGCTCCGGAATGGGAGAGACGGCCTTTTGGTAGAGGTAGGTCTCTCCGTTGGACTCTTCCACAAAGCGCAGCAGCGCCGCGCCGGAGGCATCCCGGAAGGAACCGTCGGAGCAGTAGGCAAAGACCTGGTCCGGAATATCGGGCAGATTCAGGTAGGAGAGGGTCAGCGTGCCGTCGGCGGTGATGCCGACTCGGTATTGAGCGGCGGTGGAGCCGTAGTACCCGGCGTAGTCCAGCTGGCCGGCGGGCATCTGAGCCGGCGCGGCCTCCGGCAGAGCGGGGATGGAGGTGTCTGCCGTCACACCCTCCTCCGCCAGGGCGGCCAGCAGGATCTCCGTGGCGGCCAGCTGATTATAGGTGGAGGAACCGCCGGAAGTCAGCACCGCCGCGGCCATGCCGTACTCCGGCAGCACCACCAGCGCCGCGTGGTAATAGAGGGTGTCGCCGCCCTTGGTCAGGGCCGAAATGCCGCTCTGGCAGAAAGGATACCACTCCACATTGTCCCAGCCCAGACCGAAGGCCAGGGCGTCCAGGGTGTCCTCCGGCCAGATGCCCCGGTGGTATTCCGGGGCGGCCATGGCGTCCAGGGAGCGCTGGGTCAGCAGCGCGGTGTCCGTCAGGGCACCGCCGAAAGCCGCCAGAGCGGAGGCGGTGGCGTACATGCCGCCGGCGCCCACGGCGTTCAGGCACTCCTGGGGCAGGGCCCGGGTGTCGGTGCCCACATAGGTCTTGGCAAGGCGGGAGGCGTCAAAATCGTCCCCGGGGGCGAAGATATCGGAAATCCCGGCGGGGGCGAGGAGATTCCGGTCCACATAGTCCATGAAGTCCATGCCGCTGACCGCCTCCACCACCAACTCCGCCAGGGTGAAGCCGTCGTTGCAGTAGACGCTGTATGCGCCGGGATCGGCTTTCAGACGCTGGGAGGACAGGCGCTGGAGCAGGGTGTCGGTGGCGGCGGGGTCCGCGTCGTCAAAGAGGACGGCGCTTTCCAGAGAGGAGCCCATGAGGCCGGAGGAGTGGTTCAGCAGCATCCGCACGGTGATGTCCCGGTAACGGGGATCCGCCATGGTGAACTCGGGCAGATACCGGGTCACCGGGGCGTCCAGGGAGACCTGTCCCTCCTCCGCCAGCTGCATCACTGCCGCAGTGGTGAGCACCTTGCTGACGGAGCCGATGCCGTAGAGGACGTCGTCGGTGAGAGCGCGGTTCTCCGTTTTGGAATAGACGCCGGCGTGGCCGGTGAGGGTGATCTCTCCATCCTGCCACAGAGCATACTGGATGCTGGCGGCGCCGCCGTAGGTCATGGCCGCGGCGGCGGCCCGGGCACCGGCTTCCTCCGCCGATTCAGACTCCGCCGCCAGAGCGGGCAGCGACAGGCTCAGCGTCAGGAGCACCGTCAGGGCCAAGGCGCAGGCGCGCCTGCAAAGCTTCTTCATACGCAACTTCCTTTCCCGCCCCGAAGGGGCGTCCGCAGATGATGGATGCAGCATATACCTTCCACCCGATGGAAGGTCAAGAGAATTTTTTTCCGGCGTTATGGTGCCGTGCCGGTGAGCAGGCCCAGCAGCGGCTCAAAATCCACGCCCTCCCGCAGGGGGAGGTCCTGGTCCACGGTGCGCCGGGCGCACTGGCGGACAAACTCCGCTGCCTGCCGGGCGCCTTCTTCCAGCGGCGCGCCCTTCACCAGCGCTCCCGTGAGGACGCTGGCAAACACGTCGCCGGTGCCCAGCAGGGGGTGGGAGACGAACTCCGTCTGCACCGCCGTGATGCGGCCGCCCGCGGCGTCGAAGCACATGGCGCCGGTGGAGCCGGGAGTGAGGGAGACGCCGGTGAGCACCACGGACCGCCGCCCGTTCAGGCTCAGCTCCCGCGCCACATCCTCCAGCCCGGACCGGTCCCGGGGCAGGTCCCCATAGCCGCGGTTCAGCAGGAACGCGGCCTCCGTCAGATTGGGAGTGATGACATCCGCCGTCTCCGCAAGGCGCGCCATGCCCGCGCAAAGCGCGGGGGAACAGGTGCGGTAGGCCCGGCCGTCGTCTCCCAGCACCGGGTCCACCACCACCAGCGTGCCCGGGGCCCGAAAGGTCCGGATGAACCGGGATACCAGACCGACCTGCCGCTCGCTGCCCAGAAACCCGCTGTACACGGCGGAGAAGCGCAGGCCCAGGGACTGCCAGTGGTCGGTGATCTTGGGGAGCTCGTCCGTCATATCCAGAAAGGTGAAGCCCTCGAATCCGCCGGTGTGGGTGGAGAGAAAGGCGGTGGGCACGGGACAGCACTGGATGCCCATGGCGGAGAGAATGGGGATGGCCACCGTCAGGGAGCACCGGCCGAAGCCGGACAGATCATGGATGGCCGCGACGCGGGGCGTGGACATGATGTGGGACCTCATTTCGTGAGTTTCAGGACTGCTCTCATTGTACAGCAGAAATTTTGGTTGTTCAAGGGCGGGGAGTGTGCTATACTGATTTTATTCTGCATGGAGACATCTGCGGGCATGATGGAATTGGTAGACATGCGAGATTTAGGTTCTCGTGCTTTCCGGCGTTGGGGTTCGAGTCCCCATGCCCGCACCACGTCGGAGCAAAGTCCGCTTTGCTCCGACGTCTTTTTATGCCTGAGGCAAAAAAAGACGTCATCCGCCCGCTCCCTTGCCCCTCCTTCCAACTGCGACCCGCTGCGCTGGGCTCCGGTTTGGGTCCGCCGCTGCGGGAAGAGGCGTCAGCACCACGCCGGAACCGTCCCATGGCGCCGCTTTCACATCCACCCAGTTCTGCAGGCCCAGCACGGCCTTCCGCCAGACGTCCAGGCTGTCAAAGTATTTGTTGGAGCGGATGAACTGCTCCAGCTCGGCATATTCCAGGAGGATGGCGGTCCCGGTCACCTCCATCTTCACCTTCCGGCCAAGGGTCTTGGGATAGACATGCCTTTCCTGTTCGCCGCTGCCGTCGGTATAGGTGCAAAAGCGCTTCGTCATCTCAATGGTGTCCACCAGTGAGAGCAGATACAAAAGCGGCTCGCCCAGGCCGATGGGGCGGAAATGGTCCGCGTCGATCTCGGAGAGGGGAGAGGACCGGCGGCCCTCCTGCTTCCAGATGTTGTGCTCCATGATCCGCCAGCAGACGTCCTGGTAGAAGGGCAGGCGGTCCGTGCCGCCGGAGGCGGCGCGCCAAAGCCGCTCATAGAGCACACAGCCGCCCAGGATGCCGTGGTCCCCCACCTCTTCGCCGCCGGTGCTGTGCTGCTGATACCGCTCCTGGTAATAGGCTTCATACAGCTGCCGGGAGTAGCGGCTTTCACAGTAGTGGTCGCCGAAGATGGGATGCTCCAGCTCCAGAGCGTCCAGAGTGGAGGCGGAGCGGTAGTCGGGGGCGATGAAATACCCGAAGTCATGATAGAGGCATACCGTCAGCCAGGTCTGGAGGAAGGAGGAGGGACAGACGGAACGGATGCGCTGCTCCAGGTCGCAGAAGGGGGCCAGAACGATGCCCAGACCGAAGGAGAACAGCACATGCTTGACCCGGAAGTCGTACCGGGACAGGGTCTCCTGAAAGGGGAGCGACACCTTGTTGCCGTGGTCCGCCAGGATGCGGTTGATGTACTGGATGCTCAGCTTTCGGTTGTTCACCGTACCCGAGATGGGAGGCAGGTCCAGCTCCGTCAGGCGGCGGTCGATGGCGTCCATCAGATGTTCCATGGCAGTTCCTCCCATACTTCGGCATGATATTCCATGATAGCACGGTTCCTGCCTGTTTCCAACTGCAGGAGACGTAAAAAAACGGGTCCGGTCCTTTTCAGGGACCGGACCTGCGAGATTGTTCTGCCGGAGGGGCATCCCGGCCATGGGGACAAAAGGGGGCGGACAGCGCAAAATGTCCGCCCCCTGGAGGATCTCAGCCCTGGTAGTTGCGCATGCGCCAGACGATGGTGGCCACATGGCCCCGGGTGAGGGTGTTGTTGGGCTTGAAGGTGCTGGTGCCGTTTTCGAAGTAGCCTTCCACGATGCCCGCGGCATTGAGGGCCTGGACATAGACGTCGGAGGTGTCGGTGAAAGGCTTGGCGGAGGGCAGGTTGGTGATGCTGAGCTTCATGGCCTTGGCCGCCAGCTGGGATACCTGGAGGCGGGTGATGGTGCCGGTGAGGTTCACGCTGCCGGTGACCAGACCGTCGGCCCTGGCCCGGGCCAGATAGCCGCTGAAGACATTGCTGGAGTCGGTGGGAGCCTGCTCGGAATAGCCCGCGGCCAGCATGATGAGCTTGAGCGCCGCGCCGTAGGTGATGCTGTTGTTGGGACGGAAGCTGGCGTCGGAGTAGCCGTCGATGACGCCGGCGTCGGAAAGCTCCGTCACGTACTTGTAGCACCAGGTGGAGGAGGTGACGTCGGTAAAGCGTCTGACGGTGTTCACCACACCCAGGGAGAAGACACCGGAGGCAATGGCGTCGCCGGCGCTGTTATAGGCCACATAGGGGATCTCCACAGGGCCGGTATAGCCGCTGGTGGGAACGAATTTCAGCTGGCTGATCAGCTGGGTGCCGCTGTTGTAGCCGTAGCGGGTGGAGGTGTCGGCCTTGTAGCTGACATATCCGCCGCTGATGTTCACCGTGCCCACGCTGGCGTCAGGCAGCTTCAGAAGCTGGATGGAGGCCAGAGGGGAGCCGGTGGCGGAGTACACCGCGTTGTAGATGTTGGAGGCGGGGAAGGTGACGGAGGAGTTCTTGGGAGTGACGCCGTAGACCTCGGAGACCGTGCTCCTGGTAACGCTGATGAGGATGCTGCCCACCACCGTGCGGCTTCCGCTGCCGTAGGCCACGAAGGGAATGGTGGCGCAGTAGTTGGAGCCGGAGGGGATGTACGTCAGCTCCGTCAGCTTGCGCTGACTGGAGGAGGCGTCCAGATAATAGGCGTTATCGGAGATGTTGGAGGAGGTGAGCTGCTGGCGGCCGCTTCCGTAGTAATTGTAATACAGAGAGCCTGTGGAGGGAGGAGTGAGGAACTTCACGTACTGGAAGGTGCTGGTGTCGCCGTGCTGGGACCGGTAGAGCCGGGCAAAGTCATAGGCGTTGATCTGCACGGCGGTGCCGGTGGTGACGGCATAGCGCACGCTGCCGAAGCCGATGCTGCCGGCGGCGGTGGTCTCGGAGGTGATGGTCAGGGTGCCGTCCACATACTTGTCCTCGTCGAAGGAGACCCGGAAGTCCATGGTGACGGTGCCCTCGAAATCGTCGTCGGCCACGAAGGTCAGCTCATCCAGAGGATAGTCGCCGTACTCGCTGTCGCTGTAATAGAACACGGCGTTGGAAAATCCGGAGCGGGAGAACTCCTCCTCGTCCCGTCCGCCGTAGTCATAGTACATGACGCCGTTGGAGGCCTTGAGGGAGCTGTCGGGGGAGAAGGTGACGTACCGGGGCGTGCCGGAGTACTCCTCCCGGAAGAAGTCGTAGAAGTCGTAGCGGTCGAACGCCACCTCCTCGCCGGGAAGGACGGTGTACTGGAGGTCTCCCTTGTCGGAGGAGGTGCTGCTGTCCACGTCGCCGATGAGGATCTTCAAAACGCCGGAGACGTCCTCATACTCGCCGTAGGCGATGAAGTCCAGCGTGACGATGGCGCCGTCGGCATCGTCGTCGGCCACAAAGGTCAGATCGTCGATGTCATAGTCGCCGTCCCGGTAATAGAATTCGTAGTCCTCCAGATCGGAGCGGGAGAACTCCTCCTCATGGCGGCCCTCGTAGTCATAGTACAGAATGCCGTTGGAGGATTTCAGGGAGCTGTCCGCCTCAAAGACCACATACTGGAAGGAATCGTCCCCGTCGAACTCGTCGTCGAAAAAGTCGTCAAAGTCCCGGCGGTCGAAGGACACGGTCCTGCCGGGATCCACCTCGTAGGTGATGTCCGCCCGGGTGGCGGAGGAGCCGGACTTCCCGATCTCAATGGTCAGCGTGCCGTCCACATATTCGTCGTCGCCGTAGAGGGTGAAGTCCAGGGTGACGGTCTTGCCGTCGGCGTCCTTGCCGGCCACGAAGGTCAGGCTGTCGATGAGATAGTCGTCGGACTTGTAGTAGAACTCATAGTCCTCCAGGTCGGAGCGGGAGAGCTCCTCCTCGTACCGGGTGCCGTAGTCGTGGTACAGGATGCCGTTGGAGGATTTCAGGGAGCTGTCGGCATAGAACACCGCGTAGCGGAAGGTATCGTCCCGGTCCCAGACATCGTCGAAGATCTCCTTGAAGTCCGCCCGGTCAAAGCTCAGGGACTCGCCGGCTTTCACCTCGTAGGTCAGGTCGGAGCTGCTGGAGGTGGAGGCGGTGTACAGGGCATAATAGGTGGTGTTGGAGCTGAGGGAGGTGTTGGCCACCTGGGAGGAGCTCCGGTAGGACTGATTGGTGTACAGGCCGGCGGAGCCGGGATAGGTGGTGGTCCAGCCCTTGAAGGTGTACTTCCGGCCGCCGGAGGAGGCCTTGGCGGGCGTGCCGGGGTTGGCGGGCGTGCCGCCCCGGGTGATGGTCTGGGTGCGGTAAGTAGACGTGCCGTTGATGAACGTCACGGTGATGGTGTTGCTGATGCCCACGGAATAGCCGCAGGTGTCGCACTTGCCGTCGTTGTTGGTGTCCACATGGCCGCCCAGATTGTCCCGATAGCCGCATACCGTGCACTGATCCCAGTGGTTGGAGGAATCGGACTTCATGACGCCGGAGTAGTTGTGGGCTTCATGGGTGGTTTGGGCGCCGCAGTCGGTGCACTTTTTCCAGTGTGAGGAGGCATCCGTCTCGTAGGCGGCGGCCCAGCTGTGGCTGGCCTCCTGTGTGCCGGGGCAGCCGCTGGTCAGGCATACCCGCTGGTGCTTGCTCTCATCCAGCTTGGTCCAGGCGCCCCAGTTGTTGTGGCCGCAGTCCGCGGCCAGGGCGGCGGGCATCACGCCGGCCGTCATGATCAGCGCCAGAACGAACGCCGGCAGCTTTCTCGACCAAAATCCTTTCATACACGACCCTCCATTTGACAGATTGCACGGTGCATAGCGGTGCTTTTTTGGACTCTTTCTAGTAACATAGCTGAAAAACATGAAATAATCATGAACAAACTATGAACAAGCAGAGATTGCCAGAAAAAAGTGAGGTTTTTCTTTACAAGCGGGCAGTATTTCGGTATAATATTACAGCTTATGAAAACTTGAGAAACGGAGAACGACGCCATGGCTTTGATCGAATACGACGCGTACAAGCAGAAGCTGCGGGACCTGGGGCCGGAGCTGGAGAAGCTCTCCGCCGCTCTGGACGTGGAGAGCGCCCGGCAGGAGGCCCGGCGTCTGGAGGACGAGACGGCCCAGGACGGGTTCTGGAACGATCTGGAACGGTCCCAGAAGGTGCAGATGCGCCTCAAGCAGCTGCAGAACAAGGTGGCCCGGCAGGAGAAGCTGGTTTCTGCCTGGGAGGACCTCACCGCCCTTTGCGAGATGGGCCGGGAGGCAGACGACGAGGAGCTGCTGGCGGAGCTCAAGACGGAGTACGCCGCCCTGGAGGAGAAGGTGGAGGAGACCCGGATGACCACCCTGCTCTCCGGCGAGTACGACAGCTCCAACGCCATTTTGCAGTTCCACGCCGGCGCCGGCGGCACCGAGGCCCAGGACTGGGCCCAGATGCTCTACCGGATGTACACCCGCTGGGTGGAGCGCCACGGCTTCACATACAAGATCCTGGACTATGAGGACGGCGACGAGGCCGGCATCAAGTCCGCCGCCATCTCCATCGAGGGCGAGAACGCCTACGGCCTTTTGAAGAGCGAGAACGGCGTGCACCGGCTGGTGCGGGTGTCTCCCTTTGACGCCAACGCCCGGCGGCAGACCTCCTT